>NZ_CP165784.1:300000-584844 GCF_000513895.2 Ensifer sp. WSM1721 | reverse complement strand
CTCAAAACCCATTTCTTGTCAGTGGCGGTAATTTTCGCGAAACCGGTAAAGTTCCGCCACCGGCAATAGGCGCGGATTCTTGTCGGCGAGCAAGAGCTTTTTGGTTAACGAGAAGTTAACAAAAGCGCCGCGAATTTGTTGCGAACGCGGATTCCTCCATATGCTTCCGTAAGTTAGCTCGATCTTCGAAGCCGGCGATGTCGAGCCGGAAATGCAGATCCGCATACCTCATCCACACGTTCGTTCATCATTTCCACGGACTAAAACGCGATTCGGCAGAATCATCGAGGTGCAATTCTGCACGTAGCCACAAACGAGTCGCGGTGATTTCTGTATGCGCAATTCAATTCATTACGGAGTGGATCATGCGCATCGTGGTCGTTTCGCCAGACCTATATGAGCCCGAGAGCGGCCTGCTGACGCAGATGCATCGCCTTCGTGCTCTGGTCTTTGGATCGCGCCTGGGCTGGGACGTGGAGATCGCGGCCGACGGGGAACGCGACGAGTACGACACGCTCGCGCTAACCTACATCCTGGCGGTCGACGCCACCGACCGGGTCGCCGGCTGTGCCCGCCTTCTTCCCGCAGGCGGACCGACCATGCTTCAGGACACCTTTCCCCAGTTGTTGCGAGCGGGGCGGCTAGAGGCCCATTCGGGCATGATCGAGAGTTCACGCTTCTGCGTCGACACCAATCTCGAAGCGGGCAGGGGAGGGGGCCAGTTGCATCTGGCGACGCTGACGATGTTCGCCGGCATTATCGAGTGGTCGATGGCGAACGGTTATAACGAGATCGTCACGGCGACTGACCTGCGTTTCGAACGCATCCTCAATCGGGCCGGGTGGCCGATGCGCCGTCTCGGTGACCCGGTCCCGGTCGGCAACACGATCGCTGTCGCCGGAAGCCTGCCAGTCGACAATGCCAGCTTCGATCGTGTCCGCCCGGCAGAATACAAGCCGATGATCGTCGGGAGTGGCCGCGGGTCGAGGACTGCGGCATGACCCACCTGCACTCGCATTCCCGTCTCGTTCGCAAACTCCAGGACGCGCTCGGCGACCGGCTCTGCGTCGCTCTTGACGATGCCACGGTCGTCGAGATCATGCTCAATCCGGATGGCAGGCTCTTCATCGAGCGGCTGGGCCACGGTGTCGCTGCTGCCGGCGCGATGAGCGCGGCTGCAGCGGAGGTCGTAATCGGCAGCGTCGCTCACGCGCTGCAATCCGAGGCTCACGACGAACGGCCGATCATTTCCGGCGAACTGCCAATCGGCGGGCACCGCTTCGAGGGTTTGCTGCCTCCGGTCGTTGCCGGCCCGGCCTTCACGATCCGTCGGCGCGCGTCACGGCTCATTCCATTGGACGAATATGTGCGGTCGAAGGTAATGACCGAAGCGCAGGCGTCGGTGCTGCGCAACGCGATCGCGTCTCGCTCGAATATCGTGATTTCCGGCGGAACGGGATCGGGCAAGACGACACTTGCCAATGCTGTCATCGCCGAGATCGTAGCGGACGCACCCGACGATCGGATGGTCATCCTGGAGGACACCGCCGAAATCCAGTGCGCTGCGGAAAATGCCGTGTTGCTGCACACCAGCGACACGGTCGACATGGCCCGGCTCCTCAAAAGCACGATGCGGCTGAGGCCCGACCGGATCATCGTCGGCGAGGTGCGGGACGGCGCAGCGCTCACGCTCCTGAAGGCCTGGAATACCGGCCATCCCGGCGGCGTCACGACCGTTCATTCCAATACGGCGCTCTCGGCCCTGCGCCGGCTTGAGCAACTGACCGCAGAGGCCAGCCAGCAGCCGATGCAGGAAGTAATCGGCGAGGCAGTCGATCTCATCGTCTCGATCGAGCGGACGGGGCGAGGGCGGCGGGTCCGCGAGGTCATCCATGTCGAGGGTTTTGGCAACGCCCACTACCGGACCGAACATTACGCACAGATCGAGGAGGACAGCCATGTCGCCTAAAAGACCCCTTATCCTGGCCAGCGTCGCGCTGGCTTCCGTTTGCCTCGCGCTGGAGCCGGCTTTGGCTTCCTCCGGTGGCGGACTGCCCTGGGAGTCTCCGCTCCAGCAGATCCAGCAGTCGATCACCGGCCCTGTCGCCGGCTTCATCGCAATTGCAGCCGTGGCGATCGCCGGCGGCATGCTGATCTTCGGCGGCGAGCTCAATGATTTCGCGCGGCGGCTTTGCTATATCGCCCTGGTCGGCGGGGTGCTGCTTGGCGCCACCCAGATCGTCGCACTGTTCGGCGCGACCGGTGCTTCGATCGCAGCGGTCGACGCGCGCGCCGGACACAAAGCCGCCAGCCTATCCGTTCGCACGGAGGGGGAGGGGAGCCATGTCTGAGGCGGCCTCCACGCTTTTCCGTCCACGCATTCACCGGGCGCTGTCACGGCCGAACCTTTTGATGGGCGCCGATCGCGAGCTGGTTCTCCTGACCGGTCTTGCCTCGGTCATCCTGATCTTCGTCGTGCTGACCTGGTATGCGGCGCTATTCGGCCTCGCAGTCTGGCTGGTCGCGCTTGCCGCACTTCGAATGATGGCGAAAGCCGACCCGCTGATGCGGCGGGCCTATCTCCGGCATGTGTCCTACCGCGCCAGCTATCGGCCGACATCGACGCCCTGGCGGCGGTACTGAGGTCCTTGAGATGGTCGCACTCAAACGCTTCCGGCACGCCGGCCCGTCCTTTTCCGATCTTGTTCCCTATGCGGGGCTTGTCGCGAATGGCGTAATCCTTCTGAAAGACGGTTCGCTCATGGCCGGCTGGTATTTTGCCGGCCCCGACAGCGATAGCTCGACGGATGCCGAGCGCAACGAGGTGTCTCGGCAGATCAACGCGATCCTGTCGCGGCTCGGTTCCGGCTGGATGATCCAGGTCGAGGCCGTGCGAGTTCCGACCGAAGTCTATCCTGATGAAGCTGATTGCCATTTTCCCGACCCCGTCACACGGGCGATCGACGCCGAGCGGCGTACGCACTTTCAAAGGGAGAAGGGCCATTTTGAAAGCCGGCACGCGTTGATCCTGACCTGGCGGCCGCCAGAGCCAAGGCGATCCGGATTGACGCGCTATGTCTATTCGGACGCGGCAAGCCGATCTGCGACCTATGCCGACAAAGCGATCGAGGCCTTTCTGGCCTCGATCCGCGAGGTCGAGCAATATCTCATGAATGTCGTTTCGATCCGGCGGATGATGACGCGGGAGGTCGGGGAGCGCGGCGGTTATCGCCTTGCACGCTACGACGAGCTCTTCCAGTTCATCCGCTTCTGCATCACCGGGGAAAACCATCCGGTGCGGCTGCCGGACATTCCGATGTATCTCGACTGGCTGGTAACCGCCGAGCTTCAGCATGGACTGACGCCCATGGTCGAGAACCGCTATCTCGGCGTCGTCGCGATCGACGGCCTGCCGGCGGAAAGCTGGCCGGGCATCCTGAACGCGCTTGACCTGATGCCGCTCACCTACCGCTGGTCGTCGCGCTTCGTCTTCCTCGATGCCGAGGAGGCGCGCGCCAAACTCGAGCGCACACGCAAGAAATGGCAGCAGAAGGTGCGGCCCTTCTTCGACCAGCTGTTCCAGACGCAGAGCCATTCGGTCGACCAGGACGCCATGATGATGGTGGCCGAGACCGAGGACGCGATCGCGGAAGCCTCATCCGAGCTCCTCAGCTACGGCTACTATACTCCGGTCATCGCCCTCTTTGATGAGGACCAGACACGCCTGCAGGAGAGTTGCGAGGCGATCCGCCGGCTGATCCAGGCGGAGGGGTTCGGCGCAAGAATCGAGACGCTCAATGCCACCGACGCCTTTCTCGGCAGCCTGCCCGGCGTCACTTACGCCAATATCCGTGAGCCGCTGATCAATACGCGCAACCTCGCCGATCTCGTGCCGCTCAATTCGGTATGGTCCGGAAGCCCGGTCGCGCCTTGCCCGTTCTACCCTCCGGGCTCTCCGCCGCTCGTGCAGGTCGCAAGCGGATCGACGCCGTTCCGGCTCAATCTGCATGTCGACGACGTCGGCCACACACTGATCTTCGGGCCGACCGGGTCGGGCAAGTCGACGCTGCTGGCGCTGATCGCGGCACAGTTCCGACGTTATGCAGGCGCGCAGGTCTTCGCCTTCGACAAGGGCCGCTCGATGCTGCCGCTGACGCTCGGCCTCGGCGGCGACCATTACGAGCTCGGTGGCGATGCCTCCGGAGGAGGGGAGGGGAGGCCGCTTGCCTTCTGCCCGCTCACAGAGCTTTCGAGCGACGGCGATCGCGCCTGGGCCTCGGAGTGGATCGAGACGCTCGTGTCGCTGCAGGCTGTCACGATTACGCCGGACTATCGCAACGCCATCGCGCGACAGGTCGGGCTGATGGCGCAGTCGCGCGGCCGTTCACTTTCGGATTTTGTTTCGGGCGTGCAGATGCGCGAGATCAAGGACGCGCTTCACCATTATACCGTGGATGGACCCATGGGCCAGTTGCTCGACGCCGAGGAAGACGGGCTTTCGCTTGGCAGCTTCCAGTGCTTCGAGATCGAGGAATTGATGAACATGGGCGAGCGCAATCTCGTGCCGGTTCTCACCTACCTTTTCCGCCGCATCGAAAAGCGGCTGACCGGCGCACCCAGCCTGATCATTCTCGACGAAGCCTGGCTGATGCTCGGCCATCCCGTCTTCCGCGACAAGATTCGCGAATGGCTGAAGGTGCTGCGCAAGGCCAATTGCGCGGTGGTGCTCGCGACGCAATCGATCTCAGATGCGGAGCGATCGGGCATTATCGACGTGCTCAAGGAGTCTTGCCCGACGAGGATCTGCCTGCCCAACGGCGCGGCGCGCGAGCCCGGCACGCGGGAATTCTACGAACGCATCGGCTTTAATTCCCGCCAGATCGAGATCGTCGCAACCGCGCTGCCCAAGCGCGAATATTACGTCGCGTCCCCCGAGGGCCGTAGGCTCTTCGATATGGCGCTCGGTCCTGTCGCGCTCTCGTTCGTGGGCGCCGCCGGAAAAGAAGACCTCAAGCGCATCCGGTCGCTTCACTCCGAACACGGGGCCGAGTGGCCCCTCCATTGGCTCCAGCAAAGAGGAATCGATCATGCCGAAACGCTTTTTCGGGTCAAATAGTGCCGCACATGCACTCGCGCTCGCGGCTGCCATCCTGGTGGTCAGCCAGCCCATTCCGGCATTGGCCGGGGGTGTCACGGGACAGGCGACCGAATGGACCCAGCTCGCCAACAATGCCGAGCTCATCTCGCTCGTCGGCAAGTCGGCCGAGCAGGTCAACAACCAGATCACCCAGATCACCCAGTTAGCCGAGCAGATCCAGAACCAGCTGAACATCTACCAGAACATGCTGCAGAATACCGCCCAGCTGCCCGATCATGTCTGGGGTCAGGTCGAGAGCGATCTGATGCACCTGCAGAACATCGTCTCGCACGGGCAGGGCGTGGCGTTTTCGATGGGCAATATCGACGATGTGCTCAAGCAGCGCTTTCAAAGCTTCGCCGATCTCAGGACGACGCTGCCCGACAATGCGACGTTTTCGAGCTCCTACCAGATCTGGTCAGACACCAACCGCGACACGATCGCCGTCACACTGAAGGCTGCGAACCTGACCGCCGAGCAGTTTTCCAGCGAGGAGGCGACGATGAACTCGATCCGCTCGATGTCGGAAACCGCCGACGGCCAAATGAAGGCGTTGCAGGTCGGACACGAGATCGCCGCCCAGCAGGTCGCGCAGATGCAAAAGCTGCGCGGGCTTGTCTCGCAGCAGATGACCATGATGGGCACCTGGTACCAGTCGGAGCAGGCGCGAAAGGACCTCGCGCAGGCCCGGCGCGAACAGTTCTTCAGCGCGCCTCAGCACGATATTCGCGGCGGCCAGGTGATGGAGCCGCGCTGGTGAGCCCGCGTCTGATCATCGCCCTTGCATTGGCAGGGATCGTCGCCCTCGGCGCCGGCGCCGTCTGGCTTGTCGTACAGCCCCGCGCGCTGGGCAAGTCAGGAGGGAGCGCGTCCATCGTGCAACTCACATTCGCCGAAGAGCGCCGGGAGCATCGGCAAAAGTTCTTCAGCGGCGATCCGGAGCGGGATATTCGCGGCGGAGAGGTGATGAAGCCAAGATGGTGATCGTGCGGCCTTCACGCAGACTGGAACTCGTCTTCATCGCGGTGGCCATGGTGCTGCTCGCGAGTGCTCCGGCGCTCGCGCAGCAAGGCTCCGTGCTGACAACCCTTGAAAGCCAGGTTGCCAGCGCCGCCAAGGGGTGGGAGACGACCGTGATGAACGCGGCGCGCTCGCTGTTCTGGATTCTTGCCAGCATCGAGGTCGGTATCGCCGCCGTGTGGCTCGCGGTCAACGCCGTCTCGCTCGACAGCTGGTTTGCCGAACTGGTGCGGCGGATCCTGTTCATCGGCCTGTTTGCGTTCATTCTTGATCAGGGACCGACGGTCGCCAGGGCGGTGGTCGACAGCCTCTACCAGATCGGCGCCGGTGGCGGCTCCGCCTCGCCCGCCAATATCTTCGACGCTGGCATTCGTGTTGCCGCGAAAATGTCCGAACAGGCCAAGTTCGGCCTCTTCGAGGACAATGCGCTGGCGATCGCCGCCGTCTTCGCCATGGTCGTGGTGGTGATATCGTTCAGCCTGGTCGCGGCCATCTTCGTCGCCATCATGGTGGAAATGTATGTGGGGCTGCTTGCCGGCATGATCATGCTCGGGCTTGGGGGCTCGTCCTACACCAAGGATTTTGCGGTCAAATACCTGGTCTATGCCTTTTCGGTCGGCATGAAGCTGATGGCGCTGGTGATGATTGCCAAGATCGGCTCCGATGTCCTGCTGGGTCTCGCAGAGGCCCCGACGGCGACATCCGAACAGTTCATCACGACGCTTGCGATCGCCGGTATTTCGGTCGTGGTCTTCGTCATCGCCATGTATGTGCCGCCGATCCTGCAGGGTGTCGTGCACGGCGCATCGGTCTCGGGCGGGATGGAGACAATCCGGCATGGCGGCCAGGCCGCGAGCTTTGCCGCCGGCGGCGCATTCCTTGGTGCTGCCGCGGCGACGCGAGGCGCCCAGGCGGCAAGTTCGGCGCGAGCAGCCGGGTCATCATTCGCGGGAGCCGCACTGCGCGGCATAGCGTCCGGGATCGGGGGCGCTGCGCACGCGGCGGGTTCGGCGGCAAAGGAAAAGGCCATCGCCTCACCCGGCGCCTATGCCGGTTCCCTCCTCGGGCTCGCCAACGCCAAGCTCGATCAGAAACGGCATTCCGGCCGCACCACGCCTCCACCCCCCATCGACGAGAACAAATAGAAGGTTGATGACCCATGGCCGGATCCACGCCGCCCGACAATCCCTATCTTGCTGCGCGCCAGGAATGGACCGAGCGCTACGGCTCCTATGTCCAGGCGGCCCGCGCCTGGCGCGTGGTCGGCATGTCCGGCATGGTGATGGCCGTCATCGGCTTCTCCTATGCGCTTTACCAGAGCACGCAAGTGAAGCTGGTCCCCTATATCGTCGAGGTCGACACGCTCGGGGCGGCGGTCAATGCCGGCTTCCCGCAGCAGATAGAATATGCTGATCCACGGGTGGTGCGCGCCACGCTCGGCAGCTTCATCTCGAACTTCCGCTCGGTCACGCCGGACGCAGTGGTCCAGAAGCAATATATAGACCGCACCTATGCACTGCTCAGAACCTCCGATCCGGCGACCGAAAAGGTCAACAGCTGGTTCCGCGGAAATTCGCCGTTCGAGAAGGCAAAGACCGCTACGGTCGCCATCGAGGTGAACAATATCGTGGCGCTGTCGAACCAGTCCTACCAGATCGACTGGACCGAATATGAGCGCGACCGGAAAGGCAAGGAGACGGGCCTTAGACGGTTCCGCGGCATTGCCACCGTCACGCTTAACCCGCCGCAGGACGAAAGCGTCATTCGTCTCAATCCTCTTGGTCTCTACCTGCGTGATTTCGACTGGACCGCGCAGCTTTGAAAGGCATGGCACTCATGAATGCGATTACCAATGCGGCGCACCACAGCATGATGCTGTCGGCCGCCCTGGCACTATCCGTCCTGCCGCACCTCGCCGTCGCGCAGTCGATGAGCGCGAACGAGACGAAGGGTGCGGCGATTTCGAACCAATGGCGGGCAGGGCGGGGACTTGTGACCAGGGGCGCCGACGGCAAGGTGATCTTCCTGTTCGGGGAGGTCCAGCCCTCCGTCGTCTGCTCGCCGCTGCAGGTCTGCGATATCGAGCTTCAAGCCGGCGAAGTGGTCCGCGACGTGCTCGTCGGCGATACGGTGCGCTGGAAGGTGGAGCCGGCAACGTCCGGTGCGGTCGGCGGCCAGGCGATCCACCTGATCGTCAAGCCGTCGGAGCCGGGCCTGGTGACGTCTATGGTCGTGACGACTTCGCGGCGCACTTACCATATCCAGCTCAAATCGAACGTCGCGCAATACATGGCGCGGGTCGGTTTCGAATATCCGGAAGATGTATCGAACAGGCTCAAGGACATCAACGCACGACTTGAAATGAGCACGATCCCCGGCGCCAATGTACCGGCCGAAAAGCTGAACTTCGGCTATTCAGTTTCGGGGAGTGCCAGCTGGCGGCCAACGCGGGTCTATAGCGATGGCGCCAAGACCTATATCCAGTTTCCCCGCTCGCTGGCCGGCCAGGACGCGCCGGTGCTCTTCGTGATCTCCGGCGGCGAAAACCGCATCGTCAACTACCGCATGAACAGCGGGATGATGGTCGTCGACTATAATATCGACCGCGCCGTGCTTGTCTCAGGCGTCGGCTGGAAACAGCAGAAGATCACCATCAGGCGGGGAGAGCGGTGATGCGGATCTTCCTGCTTCGGGCGATCATCGCCGCCAGCCTCACAGTGGCAGCTGCCGGCTGCCAGTCCACCAGTGCCGTTGGCCTAGTCGCCAGCGACGCGCCTCTGGACGTGTCCGGGCCAGCGGCGAGCGCCATCGCTGGCGACATGGTCAGCCGGCTTGCCGAACAGATCGGTCCGGGCACCGCGACCGTGGTGCTGAAACAGGACGCCTCCCCGTTCGGCCAGGCGCTGGAGGCGGCTCTCAAGGGGTGGGGCTATTCCATCGTGACCGACCAAAAGACCGACGACAAGTCGAACCTTGTTCCGATCTCCTATGTGCTGCAGCCCTATGAGAACCAGGTTCTCGCCCGTCTCTCCACCTCCACGGTCGAAATCGGCCGGGCCTATGTTGTGACGGCCACCGGAGCGACGCCGGCAAGCCCGCTCTCCGTGATGCGGAAAGGGTGAGGGACACGCCATGACGCAATCGCTTCAATTGGGCGGATCCGCCAACGGCAGCCGGGCGACGCAGATGCAGCGCGTCAATCGCCTTCCCATCATCGTGGCGATCGTATTCGTGATCGTGTTCCTGGCCGTCATCTTCTTCGGACTGACCAGCCGTGGTCTGTTCTTCGGAAAGGAGGCCGGCCTGAACCAGACCACCGGCAATCCGGCATCGACCTATGCCGACCAGCTCAAGCAGGGCGTCACCGACGGCATCATTGGCGAGCCGGAGAAATCGCAGACCTTTCAGCCGACACCCGTCGAGACGAAAGAGGACGACGCAAAACCCTTCGGGGATCACCCCGAAAAGGTGCAGGATCAGACGCAGAAGAGGGGCGTGGCTTCCGATGACGAATGGCGGGCACGGCTGCAGCGGGAACAGGATGAGCAATATCTGCGCGAGCGCTACCGGCAGCGCATGGCGCGGCTGCAGGCCAATGCTGCAGCGCTCGATGCGCCGCTGGTGATCGATCGCAACAAGCTTGAGGCAAAGGCTGAGGTGACGGACGCAAAGACGGTCACAGCCAAAACGCCAGATGCACAGACATCGGCGTCGGATCTCTATGCTGCAGCGCTGAGGAATGGCCTTCCCGGACAGGAGGCGGATCAGAACGGGCAAAGATCCAAGGAGGACTTCTTCAATGCCGACATTAAGAAACTCGGCTATCTGCCCAATCGTGTCGTCCCGCAGTTTTCGGACTACGGACTAAAGCGGGGCTCCGTCATTCCGGCAACGCTGATCACTGGCATCAACAGCGGTCTGCCGGGCCGCATCACGGCCCAGGTCAGCCAAAACGTCTATGACAGCGCCACCGGCCATCGGTTGCTCATCCCGCAAGGCGCGAAACTGTTCGGGCGTTACGACAGCAAGGTGTCGTTCGGCCAAAGTCGCGTTCTCGTCGTCTGGACGGACCTCATTTTTCCGAACGGTTCTACGCTACAGATCAGCGGCATGGCCGGCACGGATGCTGAGGGCTATGGCGGTTTCCACGACAGGGTGAACAACCATTATCTCAGAACCTTCGGCTCCGCAGTACTCATCGCGCTGATCGGAACCGGGATCGATGCGTCGATGCCCGACAGCTCGACCCTGGCGACGCAGGAGACGGCGTCGGATGCGGCGAGGCGGAATTTCGCGGAAAGCTTCGGTCGGGTCGCCGAGCAGACGATCAGTCGCAATCTCAATGTCCAGCCGACGCTGGAGATCAGGCCGGGCTACAAGTTCAATGTCCTGGTCGATCAGGACATCATTTTCCCGGGCTTTTACCGCAACTAGGGCATAGCGCGACCGGCCGCCGCCGTGGCCACCCCGACGGCTGCGACATTATGTGTGCAGCAAGCGTTTTACTAACTTTCATGCTGCAAAACCCGCGAAAATTTCAAAGCACGCCCATACACAAATACTTCATTTCGAGATAGTCATCGATCGTGACGCGAGTCCTTAGCCCCCATTGGAACATCTTTCAGGCAAGGGAGTGGGCGTTTTCCAAATGCAGAAGATATGGATAAACGAACCTTTGCAAGCGCATTTTTATGATGTGAATAGAGGCCCACCAGACTCGAAATGGCAGTGCAGATGACCCAGGGGCGCGCAAGCGCTCACGAAATCGCGCCAGCGGGCTTCTGTGGCGGAAATGCCGCGAAATCGGCCGGCTTGAAGGGATCGGGTGGCGCCCCTCGTTTCAGGTGGACCTCGAGATCGAAAAATCGCGCGGCGGAGCGCCTGGCCAGGGCCAATGGCCCACCGCTATGACCTGAACTCATTCGACCGTTTTATCGCGAGTTTCCAGGAAAGTAATCGAATGGCTGAGGCTTGCGGAGGTCGCAGCTTCGCCATATATTTTGTACAATAAATGTGTTTATGGATATGGCAGAAAGATGGTTCAGGCTCAAAAGATCCACAAAGATGGCGGACCGCTGATCTTGTCCTACATGGACAAGGGCGGAAAGATTGCTGTTCAGCAGGTCGCAGACGGCTTCGGCATGTCGAAAACGCAGCTGGCCGAAACGGCCGGTCTCGCCCGCGAAACGCTTTACCGCCTGGAGCGCAGCCGCGGAACAAGGACGCAGAACCGTCTTCGCGAAATGCTTGAAATCATCAGCCGGGTCACCGATTGGGCCGGGGGCAAGGAGCAGGCCATGGCGTGGTATCGCGCCCAGCCACTCCCGGCTTTTGGCGGCCGCACGGCGGAGTCGCTGGTGAAGGACGGCAAGGCGGCAGCTGTCCGAGATTACCTCGATCATATGGCCCTTGGGGGCTTTGCTTGAGGTTCGTTGAGACCTGCTACCGAGCACATGATCCACGCTGGGCATTCAAACCGACCTCGGGGGATGGCGCCGCCATCAGGGGCGCACGCTTCAATCCGAAAGGTGTGCCGGCGCTCTACCTCGCCCTCAGCATCATGACGGCGGTTAAGGAAGCCAATCAGGGCTTTGCGCATCGCATCGATCCCTGCGTGCTCTGCTCGTACGATATCGATTGCGAGGATGTGGCCGACCTGACCACGTCGGAGGGGAGGAGTGCATTTTTCGTCTCGATGGAGGAGATGGCCTGCAGCTGGGCCACAGCCCTTGCGGAAGGGAGGCGGCCCGCTTCCTGGGCAATTTATGATCGGCTGAGCTCGCGTGGCACCGTCGGCATTCTGGTGCCGAGCTTTGCGCCGGGCGCTGAGGAGGATGATCGAAACCTTGTCCTGTGGAAGTGGGGACCGGACCTCCCGCATCGCGTAATCGTGAACGACCCTAGCGGCCGGCTACCCAAAGATCAGTTGTCCTGGAGGTAACTGGCGCGGCGCGACCAGTTCTCACCCGGCTGAAGCGTTTGTGCGTCCTTGATGGCGGGCGCCGTATCGCCGAGACCAGTCCGGCATTCAACTCCGCCGCGTCCTCTGCATCAAATCCGTCCAGCCCCTTGGTCACAAGCCGAACGACCTGCCGCTTGGAGACGCTGAGGCGGACATCGTTCAGCAACATCGTCAGCCGCTCCATGGTCGCCTGTCCTTGCGCGTGCAGCATCAGGCAAAGCCGTCTGAGATTTGGACCGTATGTGAGTTTTGAACCGGCGACGGAAGCGCGCCGCGTCATGCAATCTGGCTCAGACCATGGATCCGGGACAAACATCCACAGGAACCGTTATGCATCAGTGACCGGTCTTAACGCAGAAATCCTCATGTGAGCCTTGCGAGCGGTTCTTGAAGCGCCAGGATTCGTTTCCGGTTTCGACAATCTCGCAATGATGGGTGAGCCGGTCGAGGAGCGCGGTCGTCATCTTGGCATCGCCGAACACTGTCGGCCATACTCAAAGGCCAGGTTCGTGGTGACGATGACCGAGGTGCGCTCGTAGAGCCTCTGATCAGATGGAACAGGAGTTGGCCGCCTGCCTGGGCAAATGGCAGATAGCCGAGTTGTCGAGGATGATGAAGTCGAGACGGTTGGGATCGTCGGCCGTCTGCCCTTGCTTGCCACTGTGCGTTTCCGTCTCCAACCGATTGACCAGAGCGATGACGTTGAAGAAGCGCCCACCGTTGCGGATCAGTGCACGGCAATCGCGACGGCCAGATGGCTCTTCCCCGTTCCCGTGCCGCCGACGGCCCGACATTGCGCTGGTCGGCGACAAAGGTGCCGGTCGTCAACTTCATTGTCATGAAGCGCGGCGGCACCGCGAGCCCCGAGCGCGATCACGAGTTCACTGACTGGAACGCCTGCGCCGACTTCGTCAATCGATTTCTTGAGACCGCCGGCTAATTAGCCGCATGTTTCGAGCCTTTCCAATCCTTAAGAAACCGGGGTGGGCAGATACAAGACTGTCACGAAACTCTTATGCGGAGGTTCTAAAACAGGAAGCTACCGCCAAAGAGTCCACGGCAAAAGTGGCAATCATTTGGACTGACGCAAGGGAAAATGACGTTTCTCGACACGATCGGCGGGATTCCATCGGCCAAAACTATATCGCGAAAAATCCCCTCGGGCATAAGACCGGATCATTTCTTTCTCTATAAGGATTTTCTTAATTGAAGTTGTTCTCTATCGCAACCTGTGCTAGATACCGACTTCTTTTCTGGCATGTTGCCAGAATGGCAGGGGACCACTGCTTTCACGGCGGTATACCGCGCGATCAGTCAGCAGCCTTACAGTGCAATCCATCCTTTTGGTAGAAAAAAGTTCTTTTGTGAAACTTGTGTAGAATATTTGTTGTACGCAAATCTCATTTCAATGAAAAGGTGTAATACATAATAGACGTTTGATTTTTTGATATACATTGATAAACAAACGACATACACAATTGATAGCTGATTTGATAATCGAGACTGAGTAGCTATAGAAAATTTATGGCCTTTTAAGGACAGACACTGACTAGCTCAGCGGTTCTGCTGGGTACATTACGCCATGTAAATGGGGGTACAAATGTTCAAGAAGTCAGAAGGAGGAATTGTTCTCGTTGTCGACGTGTTGGAGCTACGTCGGGCGGGAATAACATCACTGGTTGACGAGTGGGCCCGAGCGATCGGTCTCGAAGCCGTTGGAATCTCCCCCGACGAGATGCCGGCGCACAGCCAGTTGGGAGAGGTAGTGCGATTTGTCATATTGAGCATAGGAGGATCGTCCCTTCGCGAGGGAGTTCTGCAGAACTGGGCGAAGAGCGCGCGCGAATTGTTTCCGAACGCGCCGCGCGCCATTATTTCCGACAGAATGGAAGCCGAGGAGGCGATTGTGGCCGCCCAGATTGGCGAACAGGGCTTCCTCTCCACGAGCATGGAGCCTGGGATCGCGCGCCAGGCACTGACTTTCATCCTTGGGGGTGGAACGTTCTTTCCCCGCGAGGCCCTCCTCCACCAATACGCATCGACTGCGCGCTCTGTGAAGAGCCAGGCACACGATCATAAGAATGAAAATGAGGGACTGACGCGACGTCAGAACGAGGTGCTCGAGCGACTACGGCAAGGCAGGTCGAACAAGCATATAGCGCGTGACCTGGAGATGGAGGAATCGACGGTCAAGGTGCATGTCCGGCAGATAATGCGAAAACTCGGCGCTTCAAACAGGACACAGGCGGCACTGTTCGGCGCGGCGGTCCTGGACAAGGGGCCCGGCACCGCGCCCGTCCAAAACGGCGCGTCCAACGCCGTTGCTCCGGCCCTGCTTGCGCGCGGAGGCATCGCGATCGAACAAGCTGGTAGAAGCACGAGTGCAGGCGGAGCCCGGCCGACAACCAGCGTGCCGCCGGAAGCCAAGCCGTCGTAACCGCAGCCGAGGTGTACTACAGCGCCGCGCGTCGTATCAGGCGCGGCGCTGTAGCCTTTGAATTGCTGCATAATTTGTCCTTAGATCGAATATGATTTAAGGAATTATGCAGTAGCTGTCCGTTTGTCGATGTCTGTGCTCTTGCGCTCTACTCCAAAAAGCTTACTCACTGCGATTTGAGCGATCATGCTTCCGATGGTGTGCTCTCACTCGGGATGATGGCTGATTGAACCGATGTCTTCCCGCCCCCCGTGTACTACCTTGGAGACGATTTATGGGGGTATGCAAACATGAGAGCGTACACGTTCGGAGGCGGCATCTGGTCGTCACTCTTCCATCACTTTACTCCGTACGACTTCTGCAGCCTCCCTACGTATTGGAACGAACCCTTTGGCGCATGCAGCCAGCGGGAAGGTCCGCCGGTTGTCACAAAGGCGGTGACGGCCGAAAGCGCGCTTGCTGTGACCGTCGTCGGCGGCGCCGACGCATTCGGGGCGGACTCGACGGCCAGTGCCAATGTCAGCCTCCAGCTGGTGGACCGAGGACTCGCCACATTCGCGATCGGCAGCGCCAGCTTCACTGCAGCGGCACGCGGCAACTCCGCCTTCGCAACGGCGTATGCAGGCGTGGCAATAGCGGGCGCCGATCTGTCTATCGTGTCCACGAAATCGGCGGCAGGCGTAGGAAGCGGCAGCGGTTCCGATGAATTGGGTGAAACGACGAACCTGAGCTTCGTGGCCCTCGACTTGAAGTTCGATCTCGGTCACCGGGTACAGGTCGAAACGGCTGAATCCCACGTTTTGGACGGCGCGAACATTGGGGCGTTGCAAGGAAATACGGCGTTCTTCAACGTCGATGCCGCCGCGGCAGGCGAGAACAGTTTCGTGGACGTGCAGGCCGACGCGGTGGCGGTAGAGGACGCGCTGTCCACTGTCACGGTCTCCGCGACCGCAGCCGTAAGCGGCGAAGTGGCCTACACGGAGATCGTCGGCTCGTCGCGGCCGGACGGGATCAGCACCGGGCCTGGCGACACGCTTGTCTTCGCAGGAGCCGGTAACGACAATGTTCTGGCAGGTGCCGGGGATGACTGGATCCTCGGAGGCCGGGGCCGCGACACGGTTCATGGAGGGGCGGGAAACGACACCGTTCTTGGTGAAGATGGCACGGACCGACTGCATGGCGAAGAGGGCGCGGACTGGATCTTCGGCGGCGAGGGCGACGACACGGTTTCCGGCGGCGGCGGAGACGACCTTCTCCTTGGGGGCGACGACGGCGATACGGTGAACGGTGGAGGCGGGAACGACATCCTGTGCGGCGGCGAAGGCCGCGACTGCCTGGATGGCGGGGCTGGCGACGACATCTTCCGGCTTGGCGCTCAGCGCGACGACGACAGCGACGTCTACAGCGGCGGAAGCGGCAGCGATCTGTTCCTTCTCGGCGCCGGGTTCGAGCGCGACGTGATCCAGGACTTCTCCATAGGACAGGGCGACCGCCTGGCCATTTCCGATCTGGACGAGCTCGCCGCGCTCGGGCGAGGCGCGTTCACGATGCAGTGTTCGTCCCGCGATTCGGATGACCTGGTGATAAGCTTCGATGTTTTTGACCGCCGCTCCGAGCTGACGCTGGACGAGTTCTTCGCACTCAACCCAGATTATGGTGGCATGCCGCGCAGGGGAATCTTCAGCGACGCCCAGGCGGAAGCGCTGCTCAGAGCGGTCTCCCTTGATGCCGACGACCGTCAGGACGTGCAGGAGGCTCAACTGCTCCTGCAACTCGGCGACCTTTTGTCCTTGCTCGGTTAACGGCCCGCACGGCGGATTGCGTACGCCCGAGCGAAGCGGCCTCGCTGCCGCTCCAGAGACGGTGCTACTTTCGCCTGAGGCTCCCACAAAAGATCTATAGCGCTTCCGAGCCTTAGGCCCTTTCAGGACCATTGGACGGATCCATCATTTGAACGTCTGATACCGACGAACGTCAGGTGTATGGTGCCTTGACGATTTGGACGAGATAGTGGAGGTGACATGTCCGTGACCCGTACATCGACCGTAGGCACCAGCGTTTCGACCTCGACCGGCGATGCTGGCGACGAAACCTATTCCGAAACCTCATATGCCTCCGAGACCACGGTGTTCGTCGGGGTCTTGTCAGACGCCGACGACACAGGGTTCGGCTTGGGAGTTCAGACCGACGCCACAGCCTTGGGGACCGATACCCTGGCCCAGCTCGAGGTGACCGCGACCGTTTCCGACGGCCCATATGTTGATTCCGCCTCGGCCTCCGTAGAGGCAATCGCGGTCGCGGAGTCGCCCGACGGCGATGCTTACGCGGTCACAACTGCGCTGATCGAGGTTTATGGCGGAGCCGACCTCTACTTTGGCAGTAGTCAGTCGACCACCTATACGGTCCAGGACGAAACAGGGTCGACGACCGTGTCGGAGGTCTCGGCGACCGTTTATGCGCTGCAGTTTTCAGCGGACGGCGGTGCCGGCTCCGAGGAAGCGGTTCCGGATTACGTTCCCGAAACGCAGCTTCCCCAGCAGGAGCCGCCTTACCTCACGCCCGAATGCGGCTGTGGCGAACCAGACTTCGACGGGGGTTTCGGTTACGACGTCGATATCGACGGAAACCTCGCTGCATTCGACATCGAGGCATATGCGATCGGCCCGGACACGCTGGCTGACGTGTCCGCCGATGCGTTCGTTGTCGAGGATCAGATTTCTACGGCAACAGCGGTGGTCGTCGTCGCCATCGGATAAAACCCTTCATCGGTGAATGGTTGGATAAATCGCGCGAGCGAGTTCGATGGCGCATGCCTAAAGTATAACTATGTTCTTCATTGCTCAGACGCTGGCCGTTACGGGTTTTGCTATAGCAATGCACCAGATAAAGGCAAGAAATCCTCTATAGCATTACAACGAGCATTCGCATACTCCCTTAGTCTTGTACGTCGAGTGCCTCTTTGCTCTCGCTTAGCGCCAGACTTAAGCTTCCCTTGGTCAGAGCAGAAGCCTGACCCGATCACGTTAAAGGAGAGAGACTATGAGCTACTGCGATCCCAATGAATTCGAATTCGACAAGGACATCGAAGTCGAAGTGGAGTTCGATTTCGAAGCCGACGTCGACATCGACTACTACAAAGACGTTGATATCAATGTCGACTACTGGGTCGACGTCAACATCGACGGCAACGAAGCGACCTATGCGATCGATGTTGAGGCGATCGGCCACGATACCTCCGCCGAGCTGGACCTGGTTGTCCTCGTGATCGAAGACGAGCTGTCGTCGATCACCGCTGTGGGCCACGCCGCGGTCGCTTAAGCGAAGCCAAACTTCTAAAGTCGCTCCGGGAAACGGCTATACCCAACTCTCCGGAGCGCAAGGGACCCTGCTTTTGTCAGGGTCCCTTTTTTGCGTGCGGGGGCGGCTGCGGAGCAGCCACCGACCAAGGGTGTACGCCCGAAGGAGAGTCCACCAACGCGTTGTGTCAGTTCGGGCAAATGGGCCCTAGCATACTTCGAGAAGCACGCCGCAGAGACGTCGGCATAAAGGAGGGCAAAGTGGCTCGGATTTCGAATTTCCGTCGGTCGTCGACCGTATCGTCCCCCAATAGCGCATCGCCGTCGGTCAATGCGCCGTCCAGCAATAACGGCCCGGTGGCGCCGAACTCATTTACGAGCCTTGCCACGATGTCGGCACTGCTTTCGTCGCCGGCCTATACGCTCGTTCAGCTAAACAACAACGGCAACAACTACACCCATGCGGCCAATGGCAGCTTCCGGATAGAGGGCCTCGACGGCAACGACGACATCACCGTGGCAGCCTCGAGCACGGGCAATGACTATCTCGACGGCGGCGCAGGCAACGATAAGCTGAACGCGGCCGGTACCGATGATTTTCTCGACGGCGGCGCGGGCAGCGACACGCTGAACGGCAATGCGGGCAACGATATCCTGCGCGGTGGAGCGGGCGCGGACATACTCAACGGCGGGGCGGGTATCGACACCGCTGACTATTCCACCTCCGCCCTGGCAGTCACCGTCTCGCTTCCGTCCAACCCCAGCCGAACCTCGCGCGGTTCGGGAGGCGACGCCGCCGGCGACACGCTGAGCAGCATTGAGAACCTGACCGGTTCAGCCGGAGACGACCTGCTCAGCGGAAACGGGATCGACAACCAGCTCGTCGGAAACGCCGGAGAGGATATCCTGCGCGGCATGGACGGCAACGATCTCCTGATCGGCGACGGCATGGTCGACGTCAACATGGACGGCGTGCCGGACGACGAGAACATGGACGGCGTACCGGACGGCGTGGATGAGGATCAGGCCGGAGCCAACGATTTCCTCGACGGCGGCTTCGGCGACGACCGCCTCTACGGCGGCGGCGGCGCCGACACTCTCAATGGTGGGTTCGGCAACGACGTTCTGCATGGCGGTCATGGCGACGATTTACTCAACGCCAGCGACGGCGACGACATTCTCGACGGCGGCGAGGGCAACGACGACCTCATCGCGAGCCTTGGCGATGACATCCTGCGCGGCGGCGCTGGCGATGATTTTCTCCACGCCTCGATCGGCAATGACATTCTTGAAGGCGGCGACGGCAAGGACGAGCTCCTGGCGGGCGCTGGCGACGACATCCTGAACGGCGGCGCTGGCGACGATATCCTTAACGGCGGCGGTGGCGACGGCGATCCCCTTAACGGCGGCGACATTCTGAATGGCGGTGATGGCGACGACATGCTGGTAGCAGGCGCTGAGCCCGACCAGATGGATGGCGGCGCAGGAAACGACACCGTGAGCTATGCCACCGGCGGCGCCGTCGGCATCAATCTGGGAACTGGCGCAGTCAGCGGCGCGGCCGCCGGCGACGTCCTGGTGAACATCGAGAACATCATCGCCTCCAGCCAAAACGACATTCTGGTCGGCGACAGCAACAATAACACCTTCACCGGCGGCGCCGGAGCCGACCAGGTCATCGGCCAGAGTGGATTCGACACGTCCGACTACTCGACATCAGCCGCCGGCGTCACCATCGACCTGAACACGACCGTGCTTGATCCTTTGGCACTCGGAACCGGAACCGGTGGCGATGCCGAGGGGGATACGCTTCAGCTCATTGAGCGGATCATCGGCTCGGCCTTCATCGACACGCTGAACGGCGGCGAACTCAACGACACCTTCATGGGCGGCGGTGGCGCGGATATCATCAATGGCGGTCTCGGGACAGACACCGCCGAATATTCATCCTCCGCTGCTGGCGTTTCCGTAACGCTGGACGACACAGGCGCTGCGCTCGGCCTCGGCGGTGACGCTGAAGGGGATATGCTGACCTCGATCGAGAATCTGATCGGCTCGGACGGCGACGATGTCCTGATAGGCAATTCCGGACTCAACCGCCTCGATGGGCGGGCAGGAAACGATTATTTTCGCAGCGGCGCTGGCGGCTCTTCCTCTCCGATACCCGCGACCGAACTCGTGATCGGCGGCGAAGGCATCGATACCATGGACTATTCGGCCTCGGCCGCGGCCGTGATCGCCAGGCTTTCGGACAGCCTGACAAGCGGATCTCTTTCCACAGGCGGGGAAGCCGATGGCGACGTTCTCGTCACGATGGAAAACATCGTCGGCTCCGCGTTCGGGGACCAGCTCTTCGGCGCCTCTGGAACCAATCGGCTGGAAGGCGGCGGCGGCAACGATCTGCTTGCAGGCGGGGCCGGCGCGGACGTGCTGATCGGCGGAGACGGCGCCGACACCGCTTTCTATCAGACCTCCGGCGCTGGCGTCACAATCGTCCTCGACAATACGGGCGCCGCGCTCGGCGTCGGCGGCGATGCGCAGGGCGACCAACTCAGCACGATCGAGAATCTCTTCGGCTCCAATTTCGACGACCTTCTGGTCGGCAATGCCAGCGTAAACCGCCTCGATGGCGGCGGCGGAAACGACACCTTCCGGAGCGGCGCAGGCGGCTCATTCGCGGGCGGGATCGCAGAATTCATTATCGGCGGAGCAGGCATCGACACGATCGACTATTCCGCCTCCACGGGCGCGGTGCTCGCACGCCTCTTCAGCGGCACGTCCGGCAGTCTCAGCCAGGGCGCCGAGGCCGATGGAGATTTGCTCCTGCAGATGGAAAACGTCATGGGGTCGAATTTCAGCGATCAATTGTTCGGAAGCACTGCGGGCAACAAGCTGGTCAGCGGTTCCGGCAATGACCAGATGCGGGGTGGCAGTGGCGCCGACATTCTCTCGGCAACGGGAACCGGCGCCAAGACCTTGTTCGGCGATGGAATCGCCGATGGCGGCGTGGCCGGTCAGGATACGTTCCGGATTCTCGGCGGCACGGGCAATGTGATTGCTGACTATCAGTCTGGCGAAGACCTCTTCCTGAACAGTCTCAACGCAACAGGCGGCATTGCGCTCACCGCGATTAGCATCGGCGGCGTGGCAACATGGGTCGGCCGGTTTACCGGTAGCACCCACCAGACATACGTCGCATTGGGCGCCCAAAGCTCGGTTAGCCAGGCCCAGGCGGGCGCGGCGCTCAATACGCTCATTGCGAACGACCTGTTCATCGATCCGGCTCTGATCGCCTGAGACCGAACCAACAAGGGGGCTGGGGAATGGCTGCAAAAGCATCGGCCGACAAGCGTCGGCGCAGCAAGACGGACTTGGATTACGCGACAGGGCAAATTCGCTCGTCTCTCCTGGTACTGGCGATATTCAGCTTCGCCATCAACCTGCTGATGCTGACGTCGCCGCTTTACATGCTGCAGGTCTACGACCGCGTTCTCGTGTCCGGCCGGGTAGAGACGCTCGTCATGCTGACGGTTCTCGCCGGGAGCGCCCTGCTCGTGCTCGGAGTACTCGACAGCCTGCGCAGCTCGGTGATGGTCAGGATGGGGTGCTGGCTGAACGACAGGCTGGGGCCAGTACTGATCTCGGGTGGCGTGCGTGCCCGGCTAGTCGGCGACAATGCTGGCGCGCAGCCTCTGCGCGATCTCGCCCAGGTGCAGTCGTTCCTGTCCTCGCAAGGACTGGCCGCGCTTTTCGACGCGCCGTGGACGCCCGTCTTCCTCGCCCTGATTTGGCTGCTCCATCCGGCGCTCGGAACCCTTGCGGTCGGCGCGGCACTGCTTCTGGCGCTGCTCACCCTTCTCAACGAACTGACGACCCGGAGCGCGTCCCAGACCGCCAGCACCAAGCAGATCGCGGCGTTCCAGCAGGCGGAGTCAACGATCCGCAACGCCGAAGTGGTGCGCGCGATGGGAATGCTACCCGGACTGCTCGAACGCTGGCGGGCGAGCAACGATTCCTCGCTCAGTGCAACCCTTTCCTCGGCGGAACGCGGCGCCGCGATACTCGGGATCACCAAGTTCCTACGCTTCTTCGTACAGTCGGCCACGCTCGGGCTTGGGGCCTATCTGGTGCTAAAGGGCGAAGTGAGTGGCGGCGCCATGATCGCGTCTTCGATCCTTCTTGGCCGGGCGCTCGCTCCGATCGAGGTGGCGATGGGAAGCTGGCGGAACTTCTTGGCGACGCGGATCGCCTATGATCGCCTGAGGTTGCGGCTGCAGAGCATCCCCGCCGAAGCCCAGCGGACACGCCTGCCCGAGCCCTACGGACACATCTCCCTCAAGCACGTCTCCTACTCCGCGCCGGGGACGAAGGCGCACGTGATAGACAATGTCAGTTTTCATCTGACGCCCGGCGAGGCCTTGGCGGTGATCGGACCATCGGCGAGCGGCAAGAGCACGCTGTGCCGACTGATCGGCGGGATCGCCGCGCCATCGGGAGGAGAAATCAGGCTCGACGGCTCCGAACTTCACCACTGGGACCCGGAACAGCTGGGCCGCTATGTCGGCTACCTGCCGCAGGACGTGGAGCTGTTTTCCGGCTCCATCCGCGACAACATCTCACGCATGGCCATGGCGGACGACGACGACGTCGTTCAGGCAGCGATGCTGGCGCACGCCCACGAGATGATCCAGCGTCTTCCGCAAGGCTACGAGACGCCGATCGGCGATGCAGGCGCACGGCTGTCAGGGGGCCAGCGGCAGCGCATCGGCCTCGCGCGCGCCGTGTTCGGGAATCCGAAGATCATCATCCTGGACGAACCTAACGCGAACCTTGACCAGTCCGGCGAGACAGCGCTCGCCGCTGCGGTGCGGGCGCTGAAGGAGCGCGGCGCCGCCCTCATGATCGTCGGCCACCGCCCGTCGACCCTGGCCCAGGCGGACAAGATCCTGTTCCTCCGTGACGGGCGCGTCGAACTCTTCGGCGCGCGCGAGGATGTCCTCGGTAAGCTCCGGCTGGCGGGCGGCGAGTCAAAGCGCCAGGAGCCTCAGCTGCGCAATGCCGCCGCGGCTCCGCCGCGCATGCCGCGCGTCACCGAAATGATCGGCGAATGAGCCGTACGGACGGCAAGGATACGTTGAACACTCAAATCCTCGAATGGAAAGGCAATCCCGTGGCAAACAGCAAGTCGAATGTAGTTGCGCTTCCGGGGAACAGGATGGCACGCCAAGAGGCTCTGCCGGAACCCCTCACGGTGCGCGAGGTGGTCAAGGTTCCGGTCCGGCTTGGTTTTGCCGTGATCGTCATATTCGTCGTCGGCGGCCTTGCGTGGTCGCTGTTTGCCCCAATCGCGGCCGGAGCGATAGCTCCCGGCATCATCAGCCCGGACGGAAGCCGGAGGACTGTACAGCACCTGGAAGGCGGCATTATCCAGGCGCTGAAAGTCCGGGACGGGGATTTAGTGCGGGCCGGCGACCCGATCGTCGTCCTTCAAAGCACTCAGGCAGCCGCGGCGAACGAACTGCTTCTGGAGCAGTCGAGAACGCTTGTGGCAACGCGGCTGCGTTTGCTTGCGGAACAGGCAGGCAATGATGCGGTCCATTTCCCGAACGAAATGGTGGCCGAGGACGATCCTGGGCTGCGCGAGGTCGTTCAGGGGCAGATCTCGATCTTCGAAATGCGCCGTGCGTCATTCTCGGCCCAGCTGCAGGTTCTCGACGACCGGGAGAACCAGTTCAGGGAGCAGATCAGCGCTCTGAAGGCACAAGTGGAAAGCGCCGACCGACAGATCGAACTTATCGCGAAGGAGCTGGCGGGGAAGGGGAAGCTGCTCCGCAAGGCTCTTGTCAGAGAGCCAGAAATACTGACGCTTCAGCGCTTCCAAGCCGCCCTCCAGGGCGAGCGCGGCAAGTATCTCGGCTCGATCGCCGAGATCAGGCAGAAGATCGGCGAGATCGCGACCCAACGCATCTCGCTCCGCGCCACGCGGTCGGAGGAGACGTCGACGGAACTCGAAAGAGTCCGCGCCGAGATGGCCAGCGTGTCCGAACGCCTCAATGCAAGCCAGGACATCCTGGATCGAACGACCGTGACCGCTCCGGTCAGCGGCAAGGTCGTGAACCTGCGTTTCAAGTCGGTCGGCGGCGTTATCCTCCCAGGCGAACCGGTCCTCGAGATCGTGCCGACCGAGGAGCGGCTGCTCATCGACGCGCGGATAGTTCCTGGCGATATCGATGTCGTGACAGTGGGGCAGACCGCGACTGTTCACCTCACCGCGTTTTCAAGCAGGGGCCTGCCGCGTGTGCAAGGCGTGGTCCGAAGCCTCTCTGCCGATCGCATCGTCGACGAGGCGACAGGCCAGGCCTACTATCTCGCACGCGTCGAGGTGCCGCGCGAAGAGCTTGCCGCGCTCGACAAGGGCATAGTCCTCGTTCCGGGAATGCCTGCGGAGGTCTTGATCGTGACGGCCGAGCAAACCGCCTTCGACTACATGATCGAACCTTTCCGGGCGGCCTTTCGCAGAGGCTTTCGGGAAAGCTGAGATCGCTGGCCAGGCAGCCGTGCCGGCCGTCTGGCGCGATCTTGACCCGTGGAACGTGCAAGCACCCGCAGGGGGCGGATGAGAGCTGCCTGCAGGCGTGACGCGCAGTTCGACTCTGATGGCATAGTGGAGCCTCTGCTTGGCTTGTTAGGAAAATCCGAGCTATGCGCCGAAAGGGTGAGCCGAGCGCGTCGCGACGTCGGTTGCAGCACAGACGGCGGAAAGAAGTGTCCGCCGTTCAGAATGAAGGTAAGCGCCTTCAGAGCGAGTTCCGGAGCGATGCTGGTCGGCACGAAGCCTCTCACTCCGGCCTCGAACGCTCGGGCCATCTCCCCGGGATCGTCGCAATCGGACATGACAACGACCGGGACTCCCGCAGCTCGGTCGACAAATTGCCGGAGCGAGACATCTAGCCCCGCGCGGAAGATCGATACGTTGCCGATGTTCATCAGGATCATGGCCCGGTTGCGGAGCGGTTCCGCCGCGCCCTCGAAGCTGGACATCTGCCCCAGTTCGATGCTGGCGCCGAAGCCCTCGGCCCAAGGCGTCAGCAAGGATTCGACCGCGGCGCGACGGAGGCGCAGGTCGTCCATGAGCAGGATGACCGATTGCCGGGCAAGTTCATCTGGCTTTTGCATCGACGCTCCGCATGTCACTCACCTGGGCCGCCGCGCTTTGGCGCAACACTGCATTGACGAGACAATTTTACGACAGCGCAGAAGAATTGTTTAGATCACCTTCTGGAACGTATCAGTATTCACTTTTGTAGAGCTGTCGTTTACACAGCAGAGACGTTTGCTATTTATAGCGAAGCAGTTCGGCATTTGTCTTGTCAGTACCAATTAGGATGTAGTACGGAATAATCATCTATTCGTCGTTTGCACGCTGGAAAGAACAACAGCCTACGGTATCATCGAGACAGCTTAGTTCGCCGCCATTTTTTCGGCTGTAGGCGGAGTGCTGGTCGGTAGGGGTGCAGCAGGACAAACGATGGCCACCGTGGAAATGTCGAAGATAGATTTCACAGCAGCGACAGAGTGGGCAGGCCTGCTGGTCGCGTACGCGGAACCTTACAGTTCGTTCCTGCTTGCGGTGATGATTGCCGTGCCGTCGCTGATCGCTCTGTATTCAGGTAGCGCTACCAGCTTGGGAGAGGCATTCGTCCTCGGTCTGCTGGCCTTGTTCGCGGCAGGCCAGGGGGAGTCCGTTTTCGTCCTGCTTCTTTTCGGGATGGCAACTCTCGTGGCGATCAACGGCTTCCGGCGGCGGAGAGACGAACGTATACGGCTGGAGATGAAGAAGGACATCCGTGACCTCCGTACAAGGGTCGATGACTTTCTTGACGCGCTGGACCGCCGCACAAGGCATCTTGATCTTGCACTCGCGGCCGCGACGCCTAGTCGCGACCTGAGCGAAAACCGCGGGTCAAATGAGCACGACGGTGTACCGACGCGGCTCCACAACGGCTCACCCGATTCGCCCGTCTGACTCCCTTGCCTGAGACGGGCACAACGCGAAGGTCATCGTAATCGAATATCACTACATCATACTCGCGCGATGTGATGACGCCTGATTGATGCACGATACGGAGAATATACGCGTTGAGGATCGGCTCGTAAGTCTGGGTCAACGTCGTGCCACTTGCCCACTGTCGCTTTTAATTGGCCGGTGCGTACGTCGCTGTGAAAACGGCCAACGGAAAGAACAAATACGGAATATGCTTGCTCGTGAGTTGAACGGAATACGCCCGCACGCAAAAATGCCGGCACGAAGGCCGAGTGTGGGAGCGTGGCGTGAAACGGGTGGTGGAGCCTGAACTTTGACGAACTGGCGCTGATCGTAACGAAACCACCGCGGACCCGGCTTGGCTTTGCCGCGCAGTTGAAGACGTACTGCCTTGCCGGCCGCTTCGCCGAGCATGCGGGTGAAGTCGCGGCGGAACCCGTCGCCTATTTTGTCCGTAAGCCGCCTTCGGGGCGGCTGTCATTCTCGCCAGGGCGTCCGGCCGGCGTTCCCGGACGGCCGGGTTTCCAGGCAGCTTCCCCTTTCGTCTTCGCTGCCTTGATGCCGGCTTTCGTACGCTCGGAGATCAGAGCGCGTTCGAGCTGAGCAGCAGCACCGAGCACCTGGAGTGAAAACATCCCCTGCGGTGTCGAAGTGTCGATGGGGTCCCGCAGGGAGCGAAAATGCGCCCCTTGTCGGCGAGCTGCTCGACCACCTCGAGAAGATGGGTGACCGAGCGCGCCAGGCGGTCAAGCCGGACGACGACCGGGGCAGTTCGAAGGACTGGATACCCCTTTCTGGTGGATTGGCCGAGTGAAGAGATCCTTCGAAGCAGTATACCGAAAGGCGCAGGACGCGATGTATTCCCGGCTCCACAAGTACGTGGAAACGGGCGAGTTGGATGGCTTCGGCATGGTCTACTTAGGCCAGCAAGATGATAAGCTGCCGTGGTCGCCACCGGATCTGGTACCGCGCGATGCGGTGAAGGACTATCCAACCGACTTTGCACCGATCTCGGAGAAAGACCTAGACCTGCTCACGTCGCGAGGCGAACAGCTGACAGGCATTATCGTGGATCGATATCTCCCTGGTTTGATGCCATGAAATTTCCCGCGCGATGATAAAAGGCTTCGGGTGTCATTTCGCCCCGAGCCGGAACCGACCCCTAGCATGCTGCGGCGGAGTAGATTTCGTGTAAGCCGACCTCAAGTACCGCCGTCTCGCTCCCGAAATGCTCGGCATTGCTCCGGTAGACAATCTGCAACGGCGATTGCTGATCCAACACGCCACCAATGCTTGTCCCTGCGCTCGCACTAACGATGACATCCAGCGTCAGGCTGCAGACGTAACGCGTTTCGCCCGGGTGAATTACCAAATTCGGGGAGGTGAGAGATCGTTCTGGTATAATTGTACTGATTCACAATCACGTTTTCCCCCAGACCCTGCCAACCGACGTCATATGGACCGACACCTGTAATCTGAAGCGATACGTGGCGGGCGGTCGCTCGGCCCACATTAGTCAGGGCAAGCCTCAGTCTGGCTTCAAAGTGCCTCTCATGGGGTCGGCTAATGCCCTTGGTGAGCTCGTACTCGAGTACCAGATTTGGCGCGGCAGAACTGCGGATAGCGTCGACCACCTCGTAATGCTCCATCACGAAGTTTGATGCGCCAGCGCGTTTGTAATATTTGGCGTCGGCCTGTGATCTGTGCGGCCTCTGGTTGGATGCAGGCACATCCACCAATAGATATCCGCAGCCAAGGCGCTTGACCGAAGGAATGCTGTAGACCCGGATGCCACCGTGACGCGACTGCAGCAGATCTCCCACGGCTTGGGTCAGGGTAGTCAGGGCTTTGCCGAGGTCCTCAACGGGCATCAGCTCCCCAGCGCAGTCGATCCCTTCTTTTGATTTTCTGGCATCGACACCTATGACGAGAACTCCCCCGACAGCATTGGCGAATGCCGAGAGCGCGGCCCCGAGCGTCATCCTGTTGGGGCCATCGAGCAGGGCCCCTCTTGAACATCGATCCGCGTTTGAAATCCAGCGTCAGCGATTCCTGGACCTGGTCGAAGATCATTTGCTCCAGAAGGGCCTCACCCCCCTCTAGAATTGTCTGAGTATCCACGTCTTAGCTCCGGTTTCAGCTTCTTCGCCTCTAACACTTTTCTGCAGGAAACTGAAAGCGTGCTAACGAGGTCGAGGGCGCCCGGTCTTCGCGGTGAAAATCAATTCGCATTGAACCTCTCGCGTGACCACCCATGCGATCCACGACTGGCGGCCCTTGCAAAGTCTTCATCGACCTTTTGCCATATAAGATGATCATAGAGATCTCGCGCGATCCGACCATCGGCCGCGTCGGTATCTGCTCTTCGATATGAATTTCGTAGATGTGAGGGTCGTGGCTGTCTGGGCGAGCATGCTGTCGCGACCTACGCTCGACGGGTTAATGCGTCGAGAGAGTTGCGAACTTGAAGCACCATGTCCGCAACCATCTTGTCGGTCTGTTGTCTAACAACCTCTTGAGTCTCGAAGTCTTCGGATACCTTTTCGGGCACAAGCTCGAGCTTTGCGGCTATGAGCCTAGTCACCTTGTCCAGAGCATCTTCCAGGTACTCTGGCTCTATGTATTTCTTGCTGGCCAGTTCTTCTCGGAACGGCAATTTGCTGCCGCCAAATGTAGCCGATACCAAGTCGTAGATGAAGGCGATCGTCTCATCTCTGGTCATTATTTCGCTCGACATAATCAGTCCTTGATTGTTGCCAGTGCGCCAGAGTAGCAGTTAGTTGTCCTGGATCAATATACGTCCGAGTGCTCTCCAGCCACGTCTGTTTTTCGAGCATGTGAGCAGATCGTGAGTACTCAAGCGTGGAAGCCTGGATAGCGACAGAGCGCAGGGCGTGCTCACCGCTTGTCGCTACGCTCCTCTGCAAGGCTACGATACTGGGGCAATCTGAAATGGCGAAAACAGATAAGCTGAAACCGCTGGTTCTCGGCAAACTGCCTGTTGATGCACTGAAGCGAGCCGGAATCGCCGTCGGTGACGGTTCCTGCAGTACCTGGTTTATTGCAGAAAAATCCCGTGGATACCCGTTTTGCGGTGTCCTACGCCCTGCTGGATCCCGCGGGCCGCCGTGTCTCCATTCGCTGTTGAGCCCCGAGTTCTAGAGCAGCTTTTTCGAAGCTTCTACTTTTCCTGTAAGCGTCGCAGCATCGCGGCCTCTGACGACGCAACCCACAAGCCCTGGTTGGCGCTTATTACTCGGCGCATGGCGGAAGTAGGTTTCATCGCCGGGTTGCGGTACAGAAGATCAGAAATTTCATTCAAAAAGCGGTCGTCGTTAATTTCGGATCCGGCGGGACGCCCACGTGATTTCTTCGGGTTCATCAGCGACGCCTGCTGCGATTTCCGCCGCCTCATCCGGGTCAACGTCTTGGAACGAAAGAGGCTGCTTTGGCGCAGCCTCGTCAAAGGCGCTCTCCTGATAGAAATCCCGATGCGAGACGTTGAGCAGCGCGTTGTCCGGCAGGTTGTCGAACAGCGTGAAGAATTCGATATACTCCTTGAAGCGGGCGCCGTCAGCGGTCAGGCCGTTATAGAACAGCATGGACATCTCGTAATCGGAGAGCTGCGCCCGCATGATGCGGATGTACTTGGTCGTGGAGACCACTCTGTTCTGGTTCACGAACCGCACGAGATTGTAGAGGAATCGGTAATAATGGGCTAAATCCTTCTGGAAGGTGCCCCAGACTCTGCAATCGTAAGCATGAAGAGCGCGCTGACGCTCTTCTATCATCTCAACTCTCGTATACTCGGCTTGCATCACATCAAAGTAAAACTTGAAACACTCGCGGCCTCGAAGTGTGTCTTTGGTCTGCCCCCTCCACACGTCAATCGAGTTCACGATTGAGTTGTGGTAATTCAGCATCTGGAAGAAGGTTGCCTCGAACTGCTGCTTTCCAGCGCGGATACGGTCCTCTTTTTGTAGCTTCTCCAGCTTGAGCGCCTGTTCCTTTGCGCCGTGGATTTCGCGCTGTTGGAACACAATGGTCACGATAAGACCAATGACCGTCAGGAAGGTCAGGAATGGATTAAGTGTTCCGCCCAGGAAGTCGCCTAGGGTGCCTAGGTGCTGCTTGTCCCAATCTCGTGTAACCGCGTAAAAGAACACGAAGCCCATTGCCAACAGGACGACATAAGCGAGCACGGTAAGGGTACGCCGAGAGTCCCCATCCTTGGGTTCTATGATGTCGTTCATCGCCGGACCAATCCAGAACGCGACCGTGACTGCGAAGATGAGGATGCTCAACGCTAATTCGTAGGCCGGTAAGCTGGCATAAAAGAGATATGGCCAACCGATGTACGTCATGCCCGCATAGCAACCAGCGCTCACCGCCAGCCATGCGACGATCCTTACAAAATCAATTTTCACGAATCGTCCCCGATGTGATGTCCCGCTCGGACAATATTCGCGCCGGTTGCATTGTCGAGTGGATTTCGCGGCATCACGGGCGATATGCCCGCCGGCTAAGACCTCGGCGCCAAGGTCTGGATCAGCCAAAGCAGACGAAATGCTCTGGTCAATCCAGATGCTGTTACGTCATTGGGACTTCGTTGGAGCCTCCATGCCGGAACATGTCCGGGCAGCAATCAGGAAAATCTTGCGCCTTGATGTCTCAATTGCTGCCACGGCCGCGTTGAACTCAGCGATCTTGGACGACGAAGGTGGGACCACAGAGAGGCGGGTGCCTCGTGATTCTGTGCGTTAAAATCAAAAATAAGCTTCCGCCCGCGACGAGAAACGCTTGTGCCTGAGGTGCGTCGATATCGGAGTTCGACCTCATCACGAGACTTGAAAAATCGTTTGGTTCATCAACTTGTGGACTACATGCGAAGTATCCTGCAATCCATATCATTTATAGTGTTAGTTTCGACCTGCGAATCGGATCGGGGTCTCGTGAATGGCAGAAACTATCAATCGAGCACAAATGGCAGAAGACCTTTCCAATAAGGTGTTCGCCGAATTTTTATGGCAGAAGACCGGTCCGATGAACGAGAATTGGCCATGCGAGCAGCAGGAGTCTCACAACACCAAGAGTCATCCTACGGACGTCGTCTTCTATTATGATGAACCGTACTCCACGGTTCGACGATACATTCAGTGCGATTTGAAAAGTTACAGCAAGGACAGCATCAAGCGCCCTGCGGTCAAGGAGGCCATTCTCAGTCTTGCGAATCAGGTCTCATGCGCAGAGGCAAGTGAGGTTTGGCAAAAACGCTACACACATGCGTCGTCCGCGTTTGATATTTCCGGGCTGCTGTTCGTCTACAATCATGACAAGGAATTCCACAAGTCGTTTGATACATTAATTTCTGATATCCGGCCTGAGGACATCAAGCTTCCCCGAAAGTCGCGTCTTTACGTCCTTGGACCGGAAGAAATTAACTGGCTTCAACGTGTTGCGCGCGAGCTGCAACAAATGAGGGGCGACGAAGACGAAGCCAAGCGCCTTCCTCCGAGGGAACGTTGCGCGTTCTATTATCCGCAGCTAGTTAGAAATACTGTCGTGCGAAGCGAGCGTGCTCGGGCCGCAACCATGGAGATGTTGAAGTCTCCGTGGATAATCTTGGAACATTTCGACGACGAAGATGCGCGCCAAGGGTTTGTCATCTTCCATCGTCGTAAGACGACCGTAGAAGGATTGATGTATCTCATCGACTATTTGCGGCGACACGAGCTAATCGTGAGTAAGACGCGGTTTGATATCAAGGTGCAACCCGACGACAATGACGCCTCGGCTAATCTCCAAAAGGCAATCCAGGAATATGTGTCTTCCATACCCGGCGAAAATCAGGACACCGATTTCGCGAAACGTCTGTCGAAGATCAAGATTTCGCACGTGCCGGAGATATTGGCGTCCTATTCAACTACGGAAATGGGGATGAGCTATGCGGGATAAGCATCCACGTTTGTTCGCGACCGACAAGGAGCTTTACGATCTTATGTTCTCTGCAAAGCAGAGGATAACCGATGGCGTTCTCCATCGGCTTACCCGAGAACGTGGTGTCTTCTTCGGGTCTGCGACCAACCGTGGGGATTTGGCGGACTACATTTCGATGACTATCCACGATCTGCAGGATGTCATCGATTTGGTCAAAGACGCCGAACCGGGCACGCGAGGCGAACGAACGAGTTCGTTGACCGTCAAAATGAAGCTGGACGTCTCGGAGATCAAAGATGTCATACAAGAATATGCGAATACAGATGGAAAGAACGACAAGGTTGCGGTCCCACACAAAACGTCCGAAGCGGTAATCGCGACCGTGGGGTACAGCGAGTTCGATCTTTCCCGCACCACGTTGGCGCAGCGGCAGGACAAGGTCGCAAGCTTAGATTTCAGAATCGAAGACGACGGCGTCGTGATCCGTTTTCCCGCCAACGACAAGGGGCGAGAGCTCGTAGATATTCTTATCGAGAAGTTGGAAAGTAAGAAGAAAAGTGCGGTCCCACAAGAGCGCATCACCGTGGAAGATCTTTCACCAGAGAGCCGAACGCGGTTTTTCGTCAATCTCGTCACTAAAATGACTGGCTTTCGGTTGGATACCGTGACCAAGCTCAAGGTCTCGGCCGCATCCACAGAGATCGATGATCTCGACGCTGATGAAGATGGGGAGACCGCGGAGCAAGAAGTCGCAAAAAGTGCGATGATCAATCTAGTGAAAAACGTAGCGCTGAGCGGCAATGACCTGCTGGTGTCGAAACAGTACAAACAGATGGAAGAGGACGGCTTTTTCATAACGTCCATAAAGTGGGAAGCTACCCAGACGGCTCACCCCTTCGATAGAGTCGAGTTCGAGGCATCATTCGAAAATGCTCAGGAAGGAACGGGGTTTCAGTATCGAGCCAGACACTCTCGCCGGTCTGAGCGCACCGGCACATACCCCCACAACTTCAAGCTCCCGGATGACGGGGTTCGAAAAGTGCTATTTTCTCTTCTTGAACGGACCTCTCGAACGGTTCTGGCTGAGATTCGAAGAGGCCGGCCGATAGCTAAGGGCGGAAAGTGATGCGCGTTCGTTGGTACGGCTTGCAGACGGAACTCGAGGCGAGCGCTATTGCGGGCCACCTCAAGAACATGCCTTACAAAGACGGTTCCCCAGACGGTTTTGTTGTGGAACAGTTGCGACCCAATTTCCTTGAAGCATGCCTTATACAGCGGGTGCAGACAACGCACGAGACGATCGACCCATTTGGCCATGAGGAAAAGTACGAGATCGTCGAATATCTCCGGACGCATTTTCGTATCAGCCCGGAGACATCTAGCCTTGAGTTGCGAGACCCTGGGCGAACTGGCTCAAAGCTCGTTAGTCGGCTGCTGGAAGCATTGAACCACCGATTTGCGATCGAGCAATCATCCATAGACCCTTTGGCATGGGCAACCCGGTTTAGAGAAATCGTGGGAGTCTACGGAGCGATCGAACGGGTGCAAATTGGATCAGTAGCTATAGGTGAGAGTGCTGTCGGTCAGGTGCTAGTCAAGGGAAGTGGCGACATCGCCGATGCGGCGATCAAATTCGTTTCTCCAGCAGAATACTCGCTCGAAAAGGTGCAACTAAGGTTTCGCTCGGCAAGGGGATTGATTTCCTTCCAGAGGAACGCAAGCGTCGTGCTCTCCTCTAGCGTCGACGAGCAGTGGATGGATGCACTTCGCAACAGCTTGCGCGAAGTTCAGAGCCTTCGGGTCATTGACCGCTCATAACCTGTCTCGCTTTGCTGTCGGATTTTTCGTGGCGACTCAGCAAGCGACTCCTGGCATTTGGGTCTCTCATGCTGCCGCATGCTCCGAGGCTGACGTTTTAAACGCTTTTGCGCAGATGCTACAGTGACTCAAATTGGCAGGTTTCCAGCATCTTGGCAAACCTCCCCCTCCGACCCGACTGCGGACAGAAGCAAGCACTCGGCGAGGGATTAAGCGCACAAGGGATTGACGCAACGCCCGTTACAGAAGATCGCATAATGTATCCCCTGGAACATTCGCCCGTTGCCGTGGGAGGGAGTTCATGACGGAGACGTCTTGGGCGCGGACCCAACTGAATGTGTGGCGGAGAAATGGCGCCGGGTGTTGCTGATCACGAGGATCGGCTGTTGCGGACGGCTCGAAGCTCAGCAAGGAAGGCGGCAGCAATTTCGGTCGCCTCAGATGCTTCCGCGGTCGCCACGTCCATTCCGTGAGCTGCGCGGTTCATCGCGTGAAGGGCATTTCGGAACCGCTCGACTGTTTGGGGCGTTAGCCCGAGTCGCTGGAGCTCTGTCAGCAAAGTCCCAAGAGCCGCCGGTATCTCCCCCTCGGCCTGGTCGGCCATCAGCAAGCGGATTTCACGCTCAACCTCTATGCGCAGCTTCACGAGCGACATCAATGGGAACTCGCGTGCAAATTCCGCCTCGGTGGGCAGCTCTGTCTGCAATGGTTCGGGGAGGGCTGCAGAGAGCCTATATTCCGCAACGCCCATCGGCTTTGTTGAATCTCGGAGAGCGTATTCGACAATCACCTCATTCTTGCCTTTGCACAGAATAATGCCGATGCTCGGAGCGTCCATCTCGTGTCGAAGTTGGTCATCGACAGCGGAAAGATAGAAGTTCATCTTGCCGGCGAACTCCGGCTTGAATTCCTCGATCTTGAGCTCGACGACCACGAAGCAGCGCAGCCGCAAATGATAGAACAGTAGATCCAGATAATAGTCCTGCCCCCCAACCTCGAGATGATGCTGGCTGCCGACGAATGCGAAGCCTTTACCGAGCTCGAGGATCAAAGAGCGTAGGTGCTCGAGCAGCCCTTGCTCGAGTTCGCGCTCGGACATCGCCGGGCCGAGGGCAAGAAAATCGAAGCTGTAGGGATCTTTGATCAATTCTTGCGCCAGATCGGATTGCGGTGCAGGCAGTGTCCGCGCGAAATTGGTGAGTGCCTTCCCCTGTCGCTGGTACAGGCCGCTTTCGATCTGATGAACGAGAACGCTGCGGCTCCATCCATGTTCTACGGCCTGGCGGGCATACCAGAGCCGCTCTTCAGGGCCCTTCAGTGCCTCGATGAGTTTGACGTTATGGCCCCAGGGCAATTGTGCAACAAGTTGTTGCACGATTCCCTCCTCGGGGAATGCCTCCGCAAACGCGCGCATATATTTGAGGTTTCGCGGCGAAAGCCCCTTCATTTCTGGAAAATCGCGCCGGAGGTCCCTGGCGAGCCGATCGATGACGCGGGCGCCCCACCCTTCGGCGATCTGGCGTGCCAAGATATCGCGGCCGATGCTCCAGTAGAGCACGATGAGTTCTCGGTTAACAGCAACGGCCGCCTTCAGGCGAGCTGTTCGGATCCTCTCCTTAAGCTCGGCGAGCAGAGAGGCATAACCGTCAGATGAAGGAATGAGCGTGGTCATAAGTGATTCTTTAGCAGGCCGGGACCGAAAAAGCTCTACCGATCACAAACGCCGCCCAGTCATCCATCCTCTTAATGATATGCCCGCATGACGCGCAGGTCCGCGGTTCGATTCCGTTCAAGGCGAAAGAAGGTGGCGGAGTTGACGAGAAACCCATCAAGACGGTCCGAGCAGCACAGCGCCGATCGATCGCCCAAGGGGGTTTGCGCATCCAGGTATATAGGGGCACCTGAGTATCTTTCAGCCAGACCGTGAAGTCGCTGATTTCCGCCTTTGGCTTACCGCTATTCGGCGCATGCTTCCATTCGCCGAAGGTCGATGCCTGCTTGGTCGGACTGTGACTGCAGATCTACGACTGCCTGAAAATACCGCTCCAGTTCGAGCGGGTTGTTCGAAAGGCTTTCTGCTGCACGGAGATTTGCTTTGGCACTGTCAAACCTATGACAGCCCGCATCGAATGCGGCGAGAAGGACGTAAGCGTCGGACCGCTTTTGTGCGGACCACTTCTTCGTCGCTTTGACTGTTCCGATTTCCCTCGAGAAGCTCTCTGGGATTCTCCGCAGATCGGCGACATAAGTCGTCATATAGGAGAGTCGATCCCTCATCGCATTCACCTGAATCTGCAGTCTATCACGCTCACTGGTCAAGATTGCACTGGAAATCTGGAAATAGCCTGTTACCACAACAATGAGCAGCGCGGCGATCGCGCCGCCGATCTTAAGCAACTCTGTGCCCTGGCGCCAGAACGGTACCGTTAGTTGCCGCAACTGCGCCTCCAGGAGAGCTTTCTGCGCCTTTTCCAATCTGTTAAGTCTGCTCATCGATCAATCCCCGATTGTTGACCGATGCTTACTGCTGCTTCGTTATGATTACCTGACCTCCAATGGTTAAATGATTTACAAAAGCGATCGGCTCGTTATTAGCACGCGAGCTGTGACGGCGTGTTGAGGCGGGTTGCGGAGAAGCCCTGGTCCATCCGGTTGGGAAAGCGTTTTACAATCAGAGGCCCGAGGGGGCAGCTCCTTTCAAGAGCTTTCGGTATCATGCAATCGCTGGCTTCGTTCGGCGCGAATTAGAACACAAGCTCGCTACAGCGCCGAACATGCAGCACGACCATCGGCTCCGTAAACCATGCCGTGGTTACATGGGCTATAGGCCCGATGGTGATGACGTCGACCTTTGGGTTCCGCCGAAAGGGGTGATCGGCGTCGCGATGTAGTCTCCGTCGTTGCTCGGGCTTGAGCAGGGCTCGTGTCCGTGGGCGCGAACGCGGCACTCTTCCTCTCAGCCGATTTTCGAACGCCACCTTTTCCGCATTGAAGAGCTCGCCGGGCGGAGGGTCGGCGCATCCGCCTAAAAGGCAAATCGGCAAGATCATTGCAGGAGACAGTCTGCTGAGCACAATGCTGCTCCCGTTTAAAACACCGAGGCCCCGCAAGCGGGGCCTCGGTTGGTTGTCAATGACAGTGATAGCTTCCCGTCTTGTGATTGGTGTGGCAACCGTTTTCGTCAGTTCCCCCACTATGAGCGAAGACGTAGGTTGCACTGCTCAAAAGAATGAACACCGCTGCAGCATGCTTTATCAACTTCATGATGGCCTCTCCATTGCCATGCAACTTATACACGACGTAGAAATCTAGTCGATACTAAATTAGAAGTTTTAGAATCTAATGGCGTTGATAGATTGGTGCATAAATATCTTTGGGCCATCGAATGGCGCCGTCGCTCGGCAAAAAAGCGGTGCGTGTGTGGGGGGGCAACTTTGCTGAGTGAAATTGAAGTTACGTACTATCGCAGCCGAATTGACGACGTCCTGCGGCGAGGACGACTGACCGGATGGCAGCGCCAGTTTCTCATGGATATGCGTCAGAGGATTGAGCGCTACGGGACCCGTACGCGACTAAGTGAAAAGCAGATGACGACCCTGCGAGGGCTGACAAAGCTACCTGGCGAAGCTGATCTCTCCTTCATCAATCCGATGGCTGCCAACCGAGGATCTCACAGCTATCGGCCACCCAATTGTCGTAGGACGCGCAGTCGAGGTGGACCTATAACGAAATCAAATTTTCGGCGTTGTTGCTGATGATGATCGTGGTTTTCGGCGGACAGACGCTCACGGAGTGGCGACCGCGTTTCGACGCCTTTCAGCCCGCGGCTCCGCCGGACAGTTTCGCCACTCAGTCTTTCACAGTCACCGACGGCGATACCATTCGCATGAGTGATGGTACGCGCATTCGACTTGTCGGTTTCAATACGCCGGAAAAGTTTGGGCCCCAATGTTCGCGCGAGGCGGCACTTGGCACCCGGGCAAGCGAACGCCTGAGGCAGCTCGTCGCGTCTGGAAAGCCGACAGTGACAAGGGTTGCCTCTCCTGCAAACCTGGAACGGAAGGTACGGACAGATGCAACCACGGCCGGCGGTGTGGATCGCTCAAGGTCGATGGTGGTGATGTCGGAGACATCTTAGTCTCCGAAGGCTTGGCGGTCCCGTTTGTTTGCGGCGATACCAGTTGCCCGGCCACGCCCCGGCCATGGTGCGACTAAAGCCAGCGCAAACCTTCGAGCTTCACAGAGGGTTATTGCTGCACTGTGCGCGAGACGTAGGTTCCGTTGACCCAACCCTGCCTGCCAGAAGCATCGCGCACGTGAAACCAACCATTTTCCTGTTCGAGAATGACGAGTGTGATGCCGGTCGCCAGGACGTCGATTAGAAGGTAGTTTGCGGCTGGGCCTTCGCGGAGGTTCAGGTTCGTAGTCGTGACGCCTGTACCAAGGCCCGTCGGAGTGGGATTGTTGTTCGGCGATGTTTCTTCCCCGAAATCGAAAAGCTTTGGTTCTGCTTGTATCTCCCGGGTTTGCAACGATGGCAGAGGAACGTCTGAAAGGGGTTGCTCGGCTTGATCAGTCGCCGAAGCTGAAGGTATAGCGAGTGCCATCTGAGCAGCAGCGTCGAATGAGGCCTTAAACTCTGCGTCTATATTTTTGAATTGCCGCTCGGCTGAGGGCTCAGTGGAAAGGGCTTGATTTGTTGTTTCAATACCGCCGGAATTTGGCTCTGGCGCTTCAGATACAATCGGCGTTTGATTTGTTGTTGCACTCAACGATCGGGCTGGTTCACGGCGGCTGACTTCTATGGTCGATGAAACAGTGCGTTTGGGTTTTGCCGACAAATGTGCGAGCGCCGTTGCCGAGACGGTCATCCCCACAATGATCCAGAAATTTCGATAGGTCGCTGCCATCGATCAGACCGTACCCATATCAACTTCGAGCTGCTTCAGCCGTCGATAGGCTTCGGTTAGGCCTTGAGGGGGTGACTTTACGAGTGAGCGTGCATCGTCTGCCAACCGGTGCAGCTCATCAGGCGCCCGATGGAGCTCCCTTTCCAATTCGGCGCGCTTCTTCCCGATTTCGGACTTAATCTGTTGAATCGCCTGCGGGTCCGTTGGAATGGCATTGTTGAAGACGAACTTTCTCTCGATCGAGCGCGCCCAGCCCATGACGTCGGCTGCGAGCGATGGGCCAAAACCAGGGACGTTGGTGATCGGGCGCTGCATGACGTCCCAGGCATCTTCGAAGCCGAAGGATGCCAGCGTTGCCTTGCGACCGGCGCCTATCTTAGGAATTTTCGTGCGCTCGATTAGGTGCGACTCCATGTGTTTCTGCATCTGGAGCTGACGCTTCTTCTGCTCAAGTGCCTTCAGTTTTGCTTGCTCCTGCCCCGGTAGCTCAGAGTGAGCTGTTGCTACGCTGAGATAGTGATTTTTTCTTTCCTCGAACTTCCCGGGGCCGGCATGAGCGATCCATGCCTTTCGCTCTGACTCCCAAACCGATTGGGCGTTCGCATGCTCGGCGGCAAATGTTCGCGTTAAATCGAGAGAGCGAAGGGTCAGGAAGCCAGCGCCGGCCATAAGCGCAGCTCCCCAAAAGCCCTGAATGGACGTCATCAGGTAGAAGCCGATAATAATCGCAATGATGCCAGCGACAGCGGTGACCGTTCTTTCGGATCGAGCTTGCTGACCCGCTGGGGAAACCGTCAGACTCAAGAGTGGCTCTACAATTTTCTCTGGTTCGGGAGGCTTCCCGGGTGCTGGTATGCCGCGGATCGCCGTTAGGAGTTGGCCGATATCCATGACCGGGGCAGTGGGCGAGTACTGCGCGACGAACAACGATCGCCCCATCGACCGTTCAATCGAGCACCAGGGACAGGTGGAGAGACTACCTGCATATGAATGCGCCCGATCGGCGGTGCATGCCTTAAGGCTAGCTTCGACTGACGTTAGCAGCGTCACCCATTCCGAGGCGAGTGGTCGGCCATTAGTATGTTTCGTCGGCAAGCGGAAAGCTGTTTCGAAAGCGCGGGCCATTTCTTTCCCATAGTCGTACAGCGCCGGGACGTAGGGCGGTGGCTCCATCATTGTTTCTGCGCGGCGTTCGCTATAGGCAAAGCGGCCTTCCCCAATAGCCTTCCGAATGTCCATATCGCCCTTGCCGCGATAGCGCCCTGCGAAGGGGTGACGCCCGAGAAATAACAACTGGAAAAGCAGGACTGCTAACCCAAAATTATCGTGGTTAGGTATGCGATCCGTTTGGTCGAGCGATGCGCCCTGCAGCTCCGGGGGGGTATACTCCGGAACGCCGACTAAACATCGATAGAACTTTGATTGCGAACGGAATTGAAACGAGTCGCTGTCGATCAGAGTGACCAACGCCTTCTCAGACACGAGGACGCCGGAATGGTTGATATCACCGATTACGCATCCGGTCGCGTGCACACTTGCGATCGCTCGCGCCAGATTGATGGCGGCTCTGATCAGGAAGTTTGCGTCGGCCGTCGGAAACTCGGTCTTACGACTGGCAGGCCCATAAAGATCATGAACGCTTTTGAAACCGTTCACCTTCTTCATCGTGAATCCCAGGAACTCGCCGCGTGGGGATTTCAGGGTATCGACCGGAAACGCGACGAAAGACGTGCTCATATGCAGGCGAGCCGAAACCATCGCATCGACCTTTTCTCGTCGGTCGGCGGCCTTCCCGCGAAGATAAATCTTCGCAACGAGGTCGGGCGCTTCGACGATGTGGTGGACAGCTCCCTCTCCACCCTTCGCGACGAGGCCGCCCAGTGTCAACTTTCGACCATCGGACGAGACGACGACGGTCATGTTCTGACGCCGAGAATAAGCGATTTGTCGTCATCGGTGCGCTCGCACACGTTCGGGCTATCCAGATAGTGTTTCAATGCTGCGGAGAGAACCCTGTCCGGCCCCTCGAGGAGTGAACTTTTTAGGGGCGCCAGCATCCGATTGAAAAATGGCGCATGCGCCGATCTGGTGGCATGTTCGAGCACCAGGCGTTCGATGCCGTCCGAAAACAGAGCGAATTCGTCGATGGCCTCGTTAATGCGCAGATAGTTGAGGTTTGGTTGGGGGTCGTCAGTCACAAATGCTGTCGTCGACGCGTACTCACCATGGTATGGCCAGGAAGGCACCTCCCATTCGTCCGATCCCGCCGTCTTCCAGACTGCGGCGCCGTCGCCGATATGGATCACAATCGACGTTTGCGGGCTTGCGACTACCGCTACCATTGTCGAGGCGAAGTCCCGCGGCCGAAGCGCCATGGCGTTCGCCTTGGCGTTTAACGCCTCTCGGATCCCATCAAGCCAGCTCCAGACATGTTCTTCGACCAATTCTTCGAGAGGCTTCGTAATCAGGAACTCTCGGCATGCCCGAAAAAACGAAAGACATACGAGCTTGGATCCGGCCCCCGCATGTGACGCGCTGCCTGCCCCGTCCGCGACGACCGCGGTCATAATTGGGCCCTCTGGCCGGATGAAAAGCTTTGCGCCGGCATAATCCTGACATGGGGTATCCGTCTTCACATGCGAAGTGCCAATGGACCGTGCGCATGCCCATCGCCAGCTGCTGGTCATGCAATCGACGCCCATCCGTCCGGAGTAGCCGGGTTTGCGAGCGGAACAGCGTCCCCTGGATTGGAGTGGGATACAGAGCCGAGTGAGCTTGAAAGCCAGGAAAACAGATCACGAAAGCGCAGCTCCTTCAGCGCCAACGGCTGTCGAACTGAAATCTGTGACAGGATCTCCATGTTGGCGCCCTGCACACCGACCGCAAAGAATGAAAACGCCTTCTCGGCTTCACCCGCTTTCACCGCATTGGCTGCGCCGTTCCATGCATCCGTTGGCGCGCCGTCCGTGATGAGGAAGATCCAGGGCCGGTAATAAGAGATCCCGTTCTGTTTGTAGCTGTCCTTTCTCCGCCGGAGCATATCAAGTCCGGTCTCTATAGCGCGTCCCATCGGAGTGTCGCCTTGCGACGAGAGCTCAGGCGGGTTCCAGTGATGTATGCCTTCGAAGTCGTTCGCGACCGCAACTGGTCCGAATGTTACAATGCCTACTTCGACCCTCTTGGCAGCCAGGGAGTCTGCGTAGAGTTCGTCCCTGAATTGAACGAGCCCTTCATTTAGCTCCTTCAAGGGTTCTCCGCGCATCGAACCCGAGACATCGAGGAGCAATAGGCAGGGGCACCGCGGTTCCGGATTATCGACGAACTCAGCACCTTCGAAGGGTTGTTGCTCAAATGGATTGGCCATGGTTTGTTCTTTCAAATCGTTGGAATTGGTCGTTCGATTAGTTTGCGAGGATGCCGAAAGTATTGAGCACATCCGGTGTGATCGTTCCGGTGACCTTCAGATTGTAGTCGGTCTGCATCGCGACGAGCGCTTTCTTGCAAGCCGGCCCGACTTGCCCATCAATCAAGCCTTCGTAGTAGCCATAGGCGGTGAGGGCGGTCTGGACCTGCATTACGATGCGCTTGAATTTCGCGGTATTTCCGGGAAGCGTCTTGAGCGGAGTGGCTGTCGCCGGATTGGACGTGCTCGGATATGCAGGGGTCGCGGAAACCGTCGGTTGGGTGGCGAACGAACCGGACGGAGCTGTGTAGACCGTTGATGGCGGCGAGTAGACCGGTGCACTGCGTCTGTGGGTGTAGCCACCGCCACTGCTTGATCGATGGCTTGAATGGGAGCTGTGTGAGCGGTGGGAGCTATGTGAACGATGCCCGGCGAGCGTGAATATGTGCTTCAGCCTGAGGCGCTCCAATACAGAAGTCCCGGGATCTTTCTTGGAAGCAACCTCGCCAATCGGTATCGCATCAGATTTCGATGGCAAAAAGCCCGCCACCAGAAGCGACGGGATCATAAACAGGCGAGATTTCATAACGGCCCCAGAAATGCAAACCCCTCTGCATGACTATACCATTGAAAAAAACCACCACAAGTTTCCTTGGCGCGACAATTCAAACAGAAGTCTAGGTATTTTCTCTTCCAGTCCGAGATCGTTGAGGGGGCAAAATCCTGGTAAGCAGGCGGTACCGAACACAGGGGAAAATTATAGAGCGAGGCCTTGAGACCGCGTGCCGTTGCGATGTCTACCGCGCGAGCAATCTGGTCGAAATCGCCCGATGTGTCTCTAAACGTCTCCTTCCAGTTCATCCGGGCATAACCGATCCGCTCCAGTTGCATGATGGCCCAGACCGTCAAAAAGCTGAGGCGGGTGGACACGTAGTCTGCCAGAGCCGGAAGATCCTGCCAGTTCTGTTGCATGAGGACCGTTCGCAGTTCGAGGGAAGCCCCGGCGCGCATCAGGATCGACAATCCCTGTTCGAGGTTAGCGAATGCTCCCGGTTTGCCCACGATCCGGTCGTGATTTTCAGGTGTGGCCGAATAAAGCGGAACGCCCCAGAGCACGCGTTCGTGGTCTAGCCGCTGCAGTCTCTCTAAGTCTGCTCGGGAAAAATGCTGCGCATTGGTCAAGACATGAAATCCGATGTCGGGACGCTGCGCCTTGACCTCCTCGAGCATGGAAAAGAGCCGCTCCTTGTGAAGCAAGGGTTCGCCGCCCGAAACGCCGATCATTGCTCCCTGCGGAGCCAATGTCGCAGCGAGGGTGAATTGGTCGAACAGATCGGTGTGATATTTCTTGGGAGGCTGCGAGCACATCACACATAGCTGGTCGCACTGCTCCGTGACCTGAAGCGTGTTGTGCGCGGAACCGGCGCGAATGAGGCGATGCGCCGTCGTCTCGCCTGGCAACATCATCAAGACGTCGCCGTCGATAACCTCGTCGGAAACCCCATACACGCCAAACGAAAAGCCATTGAGGTCGTACTCGCAACGATCTGGTGCAACTTCAGCAAGGACCGCGTCATGGTCCGACCGAGCAGGTGACCCCGGTCCTTGCAGGCGGACGACCAAGGGCTCGTCGATCGGTAGGGGGTCAACCTTCAGGCGCAGGCTAATCATTGATGAACCTTGGCAAGCCGCGGATCGAAGTGAGGTGTGCCAGCCCAAAGCGCCAACGTCTTTTTGACCTTTGGATCATCCGAATAGATCATCGCGAAAACCCTGTCGAAAATCGACGTATGGCGCTGACAGAAGTCAGTCAGATGTTTCGGCATATCGATCCGCCCATATCGTGAAATGTCATCGACCAGATCAACCCCGCAAAAGGCTTGGTAGGGGCAGTGCACGCAATCCGGATGGAAGTTGTTGAACGCTTCAGCGTTTAGGCGATCGATCGTGTCCGCCGAGATCCCGTTGAAGACGTCTCCCATGGACAGGTCGAATTGACCGACTCGGGTGACCATACGCGCTTCATCAGTCGGGTATATTTTGCCGTCATAGTCGATCACCACATAGCCGTGCCCGACAATGTTCGGATTGCGGAGATCCACGTGACCGTTGTGACCGGACCTCAGCACCCGTCGAAGACAGTGGACGAAATAGTACTCTTCGATTGGGACCGCAGAGGACCAATTGTGCTCAACGAGCGCGTCGATGAAAGCGGCATGATACTTGTTCCAGAGGTCGGCGCTTCCACGTGCGTTGAACTTCTTTCTCGCAAAGCCCTGGTAGTTCACGGGTCGCAGGTAGATGGATCGAATATCATAGCTGAGGAAGGTCTTGATGACTTCCTGCGGCGAGGGCGCATTGTGCGGATCGATCGTTGGCAAGGCGGAGATCTTTTCCGGCCCCAGTCGGCTCACAGCGAAATCAAGATTTGAGAAGAATTGATCCGTCTTGCCCGGCAACATTGTGCGCTGCTTTTGATGCGTTATGCGATTGCCGTCCAAAGAAGTGCTGACAAAAACGTCGTCTCGTCCGAGCAGGTCCCAGGCGGGGGCGCTGACCTCCTGTAGATTTGTACAGATTACGAACTCGCAGGCATCAAATCGTTGCCTGCAGAAATCACGTATCCTTTCGATGACATCGAGGCGCAAGAGAGGCTCGCCTCCCTGGAACTCGACCTTGATTTTCCTGGCCGAAAGCGAGCCGAGAAGTCCGATAACCGCTTCTACTGTGGAGTCGTCCCAATCAAAGCCCGGAGTAGCTTCGTTGACACGCGAAACCTGGCAGTAGCCGCAGGCCAAGTTGCATCTGAGCGTAGGCACCAGAATGACATAGTCCAGTTCTCGCGGCAGGTAGAGCCGCTCAGCAAAACGGTGTTCGAAACCGTAATAGGCGAGATCACCGACAACATTGTAGGCGTGGCCGTTCGCATTCAAGAACGCGAGGTCGCCGGATGTTAACTGATCGCACGCATAGCGGTGCAAGAAGGCATGGTCGGACTTGAAATATCCACCGGCGTCGTCCGCGAAGAGAAGGAGCCCATCCTGATGCGGCCGGAATTTAAGCGGAACGACTGGCAAATCCCGTCACCCCTTCGATCAGCATTGTCCGAAGCGGCAGCGTTTCGCTGTAGATCTTCTGCCGGTAAAGACAAAACACGAAGTCCTGCACGAGCATCGACATTTGGTCACGGGAAGTCGTCAGTGTCACCGACTGATCGCTTATGGTCAGATGAACGTCCGGATAGAGATAGCGAAACCGTGCAGTTGCGTCTGCCAACCACGGACAGAGTTCGGGCTCGATGGCCAGTGTTCTCTCGTAGTCTGCATGATCCATGATTGGCGCGCCTTCCAGTCAATTTCGAAGGTTCTGGGCGATCGAGTTGTAGCACGTCTCCGTTGGTCCTACGACGTGCTCGAGCAACGAAATCCATTCACCCTCATCCATAGTCAAGAACTGCATGTGGCATTTGGAAGCCGCGCCTCTTGCGGATTGCTTGACCAACAGCCGACTGTCGATCTGGTATTTGAGGTCGAGGTACTGGGCGGCCTCATCGATCGGAATGCGCGAAACCTCGCCAGTCCTGACGCTCGCAACATAGGCGATGGAGCACCCTGTGCCGCAGCCCACTTGGATCACGGCATATTCTCCGGCGAAGGTCGGGCCGCCTGCCATGCCTTCCGAGATGCGAGTTTGAAAGTTCCGTGCTGAGGCATCCGTGAAATAGGGGGCGTTGATCGGCCCATTATAGATCCGATGCACCGGAAGCTGTGAGGGGGAGATGCGGGCGACCGAGATTTGCCGTACTTCACCGACTGGCGAGATAGCATTCTCCCACATAATGGGTGCGTAGCCCACATCGTAGACGAGCTCGTTCCCTCGTGTCCCCTTCAAATACTCGATGTCGGCGACTACCGTTGATTCCAGCAACGCGACGTCGTCGAGGTGCGCGTACATATCTTCACCGAACCGCTGCTTCAGCTCACGTAGGGAGGCCGAGGATATTTTAGAGACGAACGAGGCGATGGTTTTAGTCCCCTGAACCTCGTAAGAGCTGACAATAGTCACGCCGCCATCCGGTGTAGCGGTCGCAGGCGCGACGCCTGTGAAGAGCAAGCCCTTGCTACCAAAAAGAGAACGTACTTCGGAGAGACTTGTTTTTCCGAACTCAAATTTTCCAAACTGCCCCCATGCTCCGGACTGCGACGGCCGGCGGGTGGCTTCAATTTGGATGATCTTCCGAGACCCGTTTTGGTAGGTCAGCGTCACATCGATCCCGTTGGGGCTCGGGAGTCGAAGGATCGTGTATTCGGCTGTGGGCTTTGATGAAGAAACTTGCTGGTCAGCCACCAATTTGGAGGCGTCTTCGCCGATCGCATGGCCCGCAATCGTCTGAGCGTAAGATGGAGAGGAAGTGACGATTGCACCGACGCAGGCGCCCAACGCTACGAATGCGAGGCAGGCGAGTTTAATCCGTCCAAAGCTCTTCGATCTCATTGCCAAGCAGGTCCACGGTCGCATGCGTAAGTTCCACCGGCAGTTTTGAAATCGCCGAGATAAAGGAATTGTAATCGCTCAAGATAAAGTTGCAACGCAAGACCGCTGCACCGTAATCCTTCGATTTCGATCAGTGTTTTGTCAAGTCCACCGCCGCGCTCCTCGCAAAGGCCGAATGACCGCATGGTCGCAGCAAGCTTCTCGTTTCTCGAGCGGCGCTCATCGAGAATGCGGTCGGTGCTGATCAGAGAGCTACCTGGATTGGTGACTTCGATTCGGTTCTCATAGATTTCGACGACGGGACCGACGCCGGTCGCCATGAAATCTTGGTGTATGAGAGCATTGGCGATGACTTCACGCACGGCCGTTTCCGGGAAATGCGGCACCATCCGCCGGACGCCATCGATGTATCGCTCTTCTTTCGGCAGCCGCTCCACCAGAAATCGCATCATTCCGGTAAAGCCGACGGCGTACCCCTTCTTGCCCTCCTGCTCGAAGTCGGAACGGGACTTGTCCCGGCCGGCGTATTTCACGATGCGAACAGTCTTGCCGGCAATGGATGGGAAAACCGTGACATCACGCGCCAACATGATGGCGCCGAGATTGGTGATGCCGAAACGGCCTTCCAGGTTGTCGAGAAGAAAGCCAGCATCGACCATCTTTCGAATGATCTCCTGAGGATTTCTCGGCTTCGGATCACCCGTCAGGTCGTAGATGGGGGCTGGGTCAAGCACCGAGAAGACATCGTCCGCAGTGACGTTTGATGACGCGACTGCGGTTTCAAAGCGTCGGCGCCCTGTTGCTATCCAGAGAGCACGCTCGTGCTCAGGGAACTCGGCGAGTTTTTTCTTGTTTTCGCCAATGCGGACAAATTCCGTACCGGCGAATTTTACAGGTCGCTCATAAGAGGGCTCGATCGCGACGAGGGTATAGGCCAAACCATCGCAAACAAAGTCCAGAACTCAATGAGCACCCGCGGCTCGATCATTCAGGTCAACCAGTTGGTGAAATCCTCGTTGCCCTGCTTCTGTTGCTGCAGACGAAGCTCCGTGCCAACCCTCCTCCTTGTACGATCCTCCACTCCGAAGACGAGGAAAGCGCGATCTCTTCCGGCAAGCATGGCCGAATTCGCAAGCGCCGACACATACTCTCCGATCTCACGTGGATCCTTGTTGTTGACCTTGAATTCCAACCATGCGCTTTCGTTGGGTTCTTCCAACAGTCGGTTTAGAAGTGCGCAGGGGTCGTGGATCGGCATTGTGTGTCCTCGTTTTATCCCCCTTATATCAGATTCGGCCGTTTTGGAACCTTGAGCGCAACGGAAGAAGAAGAAATTTTCCAAAGAAATCAAATGGATGCAGTTGAACATTCTATGCGGATTTTTATCCGCATTTTGAATGCTCGGTTTGCGGCTATCGTTTCGCCCGCGGCAAATTCAGCGGTTAGCTTTTATCCTGGTTTTGTCAGCGTCCGAAGCTTTTCGTGTGTCCGGACACCGTGAAAACAATAGATTAGCGGCTTGGATCGACGTTATATCATTGCCGTGGACTGACGGGGTCTTTACCTCGCCCCTCGCGTCGAGCTCACCGTTAAGCGGCGGCCTCCCACACCTGGTTCAGGATTTTGGCGGCAAGCGCGGCCTTGTCCTGGGGCAAGAAGCGGCCATAGTGGCTGGCGACCATTTCGGGGTGTCCTGGATGGCGTAGCTCGCCTGCTCGTAGGAGCCCGTCTGTTTAAGGATGTGCGTTGCGAGCACGTCACGGACACTATGTGGTCCATGCGGCAGCAGCCCCTTGATCGCGCCGCGGCCAGTGTATGGATTGTAGATGCCATAGCGTTGGATCGTCAGGCGCCAGGCCTCGTAGAAGGTCGTTTGGTATAGGCGGCGTCCCTGCTGTTGGCCTTCACCGTCTTCACGAAAAAAGTGCCGGGATCATCGCCCCCGGCCAGGAGCACCCCGCGATGCCGCTCGATGTAGGCGTTGAGGTATTTGTACAGGTCCAAGAGATCCGCAGAATCAGCCGGAAGGGTTTTGAGCCGAAAAAGGAAGAGTTGGCGTTTTTGAAGGCGTTCGCAGGGACCAGAACCTCCCAGCCGCCGTCGCGATCGCTCCAGCGGATTTCGCCACAGCGGTGATATGGTCGACCATTCGTGGTCGGTGAGTTCGTAGCGGCGACGCGTCATCGAAGGCTTCCTTATTCGGAAGCCTTGAATCATGCAGGGCCCAAAACTCCAAGAGTATTTATGAGTTTACGGCCTAAGGAGATAAAGGCTTTGATCGACAATTCGGAAGTCGCGGTAAGCGAAGGCGTCAAACTCGTCAGCGATACCGACCAAGGGCTGCATTCGATTGCCGGCTTGGTGCAGACGATCAACCAGCACATGGACGCAATAGCATCAGCCGCTCAGCAGCAGGCCATCGGCCTTGGGGAGGTCAATTCCGCGGTCAATCATATGGATCAGGCGACCCAGCAGAACGCAGCGATGGTCGAGGAGATGAATGCGGCGTCGGCGGGACTTGCGCAAGAGTCTTCTAGACTCGCCGAGATGCTCAATCGCTTCATGACGCGCAAGGCTGATATCAAGGGTAACCTCGCTCTTGCTGCACAGGAGATCGCAGCAACCGCTTCGAAAAAATGCCTGGCTGTGGAGCCTCAACAGGTTATCCTCGTTTAGGCCGAGTCGGTTGATGGGTAGCTTGAATTTTAGGCTGCCATGCGGGCGACGCCAATCTAGCGGAGCCGGATCGGTAGGTGGGCCCTCTGATCCGGTGTTTTCGTAAGATTTGGCATAGGCCCATTCGCACGGCGCGATCTGGACGAGGCGCTCGGGCTTGCCATTGTCTTGGGCGTGCAGTGCTTAGTGAGGATGTGCTGGATGCTGAGCCACGGCGCCTCGGGTAGCGATGGGAGCGGCAGCTGGTGCCGTTGTCGGTCATGACGCGATGGACCTTGATTCCGTGAGCCTTGAAGAAAACGCAAGGTGTTGAAGAGAAACCACAACAGGAGCGCCGCGTCTCGTCGGGAAGATCTCTCAATAGGCCAGGCGTGAGTGGTCGTCGAGGGCCAGATGCCGTATTCCCAACCGATGCCGACGGCCGTTGCCTTTCTGGTGCGATCGCCAGTGACGCCGTGGCCGGTTTGGTTGACCTTGCCGATCTATCTGGTGTCGACATGGACGAGCTCGCCCGGCCTGTGGCGTGCGTAGCAGCGCACCGCCAGGGTTTAAGCTGTTCGGGCCACGGCGCTTGAGGATGCGGCTGAGCGTGGCGGACGAGGCACTGGTCTCCTGGGCGACTACCGGGCCGTCATATGCAGACGGCGCAACGCCGGCAGGCGCATCCTGTGGCGTCGGCCGACATGGCTCTGGAGCAGGGAACAGCGGTCAGCGAGGCCGCTCGCCCAACTATCTGTACTTCAACGTAGCCAAATCGTAGCTTCGAGGCGAAAGGCCTTTCTGCGACACATTGCCCCCTCCGCCCGATAAAGCGGTTCTTCTTGACCACGGTTGATCTCGATCAACATGCCGCCGCCACGCGCAGCCTACCGGTCTTCATTGCAACGGTTGTTGCTGATTCAATTATTGCTGGTTCAAGGAGACGTCAAATGAACATGAATGACGCACGGCATCTGAGATGGATCACGGGCGTGGGTGCGGCTTTTTTCGCATTCGGGGCAGCCGCCGCGGAACCGACATCACCGCCTGCTACTCCGGGCGCAGAGGATGTAGCGGCTGGGCTAAGCCCCTGGCAGATCCGCGCGCGCGCTTTGAGCGTCATCACTGAGGACAATGGTTCAATCAAGGGCGTGCCCGGCTCCGACCTTTCTTATTCGGACTCGCTGATCCCGGGACTCGACATCAGCTACTTCTTCACCGACAACATCGCCGCTGAACTCGTCCTTGGCACAACCTACGCCAACATCAAGGAAGATGGCGCGGTCGGCGTGCCGGTCGGGAAGGCATGGCTGCTGCCGCCCACGCTTACGCTGCAGTACCATTTCACCGATTTCGGCGCCTTCAAGCCCTATGTCGGCGCGGGCATCAACTACTCGCTGTTCTACAACCAGAGCGAAAAGCCCGGTTTCCATAACCTCGACGTGGACAATCATGTGGGCGCCGCGCTGCAGGTCGGTTTCGACTACATGGTTGACGAGCATTGGGGCGTGAACTTCGATGTGAAGAAAATCTTCCTCGAAACCGACTGGAAGGCTGATCATGACGTTCTCGGGCCGCTGAGCGGCAAGGCAAAAATCGATCCGTGGTTGATCGGTGCAGGCGTGACCTACCGTTTCTGAATGGACGATCACGGCCGGAGAGGGAGACGCAGAGCCCCTCCCGTCGATAGCGGGTCGCCGAGATAGTCGGTCTGCTCGGCCATGGCGCAGGCGGCTGTCCTGGCGAGCGCCTGATGCGACGGCTCGGTATGCCGGTCAGCGACGACACGATCCTTCGGCAGCTGAAGCGGGATGCCGCGCTTGCGCACTGCGCGACCCCGATCCGGGTCGTTGGCATAGATGACTGGAGCTGGCGGCGATCGTGGCGCTACGGGAGGATGATCGTCGACCTGGAGCGCGGTTCGGTTGTCGACATCCTTGACGACCGGAGCGTGGCGAGTGCGGCGCAATGGCTGGAGCGGCACCCTTCTGTCGAGATCGTCAGCCGAGATCGATGTGGGCTTTACGCGCAAGCTGTTCGCGAGGGTGCGCCGCAAGCGCGTCAGGTGGCTGATCGGTTCCATCTCATGCAGAATCTGCGGGTCGCAATCGAGGAGCAGAGACACCGGAAGCGCGCAAATCGACCTGATTCAGGAGGATCCGCAGGTTGATGCAACGCATCGGCGCCGGGTGCGCCACGCAGATGGCGTTCGATACCGTGCACGCCTTGCACAAGGAGGGTCTGTCCTGCTCGGAGATCGCACGTCGCACGGGCTACGGCCGGCGCAGCATGCGAAATGGCTGTCTTTCGAGACACCACTCGATCGGCGCAGGGCCGCGTTGAAGCCGACGTCACCCATATATTTCGAGGCGTTCCTCGCCGAGTGCTGGGAAGATGGCAATCGCTGCGGACGACATCTGTTCCACGATATCAGACAGCGCGGCTACACGGGCAGTTTCTCGAATCTCGAGCGGCTTCTCGCAAGCTGGCGCCGCGCCGAGCGGTCGGGCACGGACGGTGCGTCGCCGGCTCAGATCACTCAACCAGTTCACGATGCGGTGCCGATCCGCGATCCGGAGACCGGCCATGTGATCTCGCCAGTTCTCGCAGCTGCCCTGTGCATGAAGCCGCGAGGCATGCTGACGATCAATCAGGCGAGGAAGGTGGATACCCTGAAGCAGGGATCACATCAGTTTACCCTCATGCGCGCCATACGATTTCGCGGCATTCTCCGCAGCCGTGAAGCGAGCAGGCTAGACGCTTGGATCGACGATGCCGTCAGCTCCGGGCTTACGCCGATTGTGCGGTTCGCGCGGGTCCTGCGCCGCGACATCGGCGCCGTCCGCAACGCCATCGAACTGGCCTGGAGCAACGGTCAGGCGGAAGGCCAGATCAACCGCCTAAGACGATCAAACGTGCGATGTATGGCAGAGCAGGCCCGGAGCTCCTCAGAGCACGCATGCTGCCGCTCAACAATTCTCACCACACAAATTGAGGAAGATCCTAATTAAATGCCAAGCGACATCGGCTCACGATCTCGACAGAAGGGTGCCGCTCCAGCCATTGCGCGGCACTCGCCACGCTCCAGTCATTTATGCCAACGACCCGGATCGTGGCGTCGCAGTGCGCGAGCGCGGCATCCCGCTTCAGCTGTCGTAGGATCGTGTCGTCACTGAGAGGCATGCCGACGTCGCATCAAGCGCTCGCCAGGACGGCCGCCTGCGCCATGGCCGAGCAGACCGACAATCTCGGCGACCCTCCTTGTCCGGCGCGCATAAGGAGCAGCAATCGTCGGCAGTCGGTCGGTGAACGTTTGTCGTTGACAGTTCTGATGCGCGCATCGCCAGCGGCTCAACCGAAGCTTCACCGTCACGGTCTTGCCCTGGACCGGCAGATCTTGAACGCTTCGGTTGGACCAGCCATGCCGTTTCGGGTACGCCGTCCGCAGTCCGGGCAAACGCCAAAAGCTGGTCCGACAGCGCAAACAACCCAGCTGTCATCATCAGCGAGCGCGATACCCAGAACCTTGACCCCTGGGCCGGGCGATCATTTCGTTTTCGTTTGCATGCCCGCCCATAGCGGCATCATGTCTAACGGTGAGTGAACCACACTAAGTGAGGAAGACCCTGATTAAGTGCAAGACGACAATCGCTGAAAACAGGCGCGCCCGTTTAAGATCCTTCGAGTATTGACAGCCAAAGAGTTATCCCCTCGAGGTAACAGCCAAGTAGTCAAATGCGTTCAATTTACTCGCAAACTCGACCAAGAGTTGCTCGCGCCCCATCAAGGCGTACGACGCCGTGGAGCTTGATCCGCTTCCGATGGAGCCGCCGGCGGTACAAGTCTGTGCTTGTGAGAAAACTTCATTGACCGAGTGGAAGCCGAGTGCCCTATAGGCTTCCATTTGTTCTTCGGAGAAGAACTGGTCGCTTGTTGCCTCGTGCGGAAAATCCGGATAGCGCCGTTCGTAGTCCAAAACATAATCCGGCTCTTTTCCGGTGACGGCGGCCTTTACATATAGGAGGATACCGTGATCTCCGCTCTCATAGGTGACGCAACCGATAGCGAAGTGCGGGCATCCCTCGAGAGGACGAGAACGTGACTTGGACCGGTCAGCCAATCTCTCAAGTGCGGCATCTCTTACCGGACGCCAATCAAGCGATATACGCGTCCCATCATCAATACGCGCAAAGCGTTGCACATCGGCAAATGCGCTAAAGTTCATGCCCGGATCCGCCTCCGCATCCACGACGACTATAAACTTGCAGCGGCGCTTTAGGAGCTGATAGAGGCCGATGTTGTCGATATGGCCGCCGTCAGTGACATAAACTCGTGAGCTGTTAGAGCGGAGCCTGCCAAACGCCTCGGCAAATAGGTACAGTCGGAAAAGATCCTCCCAATGTCTGTCTTCAGCTTTTGGCCTAGATGGGTTTGGAAGCCAAAATCCCAATCGGAGATTTAGCAGCGCCAGAGTAGGTCCTAATAATCCTATTCCGATCCTGCCCATGCTCGATGACACCGCGGCGCCTGAAATAGCAGCCGCCGCTGCGAGATCAAGTTCAGGCTCTACTGACCAAATCCATTTTGAGTCGGCGTAGCGCGTCGATTCGCTGCCGATGGCATGCTTGGAAAAAAGGAAGAACTCCGCATTTCGTCCGCGCTTCGCTGGATCTGGCAATCGGTGGCGGTCGGTCGTAGCCACGGCGGCGCCGGCCTTCCCGCTTGCTAGCGGCTCGTCCTTTCTCGGCAATCTGACGTTCAAAGTGCCGTTGACGAGGAGGTAGGGAGCCTCTTCTGGAAGAGCGTGAAGGGGCAGCGGCCCTCCTTCTTTGTCCCCGAGGCGATAAGCGACGCGGAGCCTGTCTCGGTAAAGCCTGTGCAGCCCGTTCGCGTTCTCGGTGAACGCTGTCGCAACTACTCCCACTGCAAAGCTTAATGCCAAATAGTTGCAAAGGACGGTCCAGTCCCCGACATTCTTACCAGATCCGCTTCTCGTCGCGATGGCCGCAACGACTAACGCAACCAACCATATGCCGACCAGCAGCAATATGGAAATGTTGAAGTGGCCGTGCACAATTGCCGTAAGAGTTTCCCACGGACGACTCTTGAGGCTCCTGCTTAAAATCTGGGTGGCGGCAAGGAAAAGAACAGCGAACCCAGCAACCACCGTCGAAAAGGTCCAATTTTTCGCAAGGAGAAAATCAGGACCGTACGGATAAGCGCCTCCGTCTTTGATTCCCCAAATTACGATCATTAGAAAGAGCCCATATATCGTCAGTGGCAGCAGCATTGCCGCGCCGTAGAGCACAAGCTTTGCCAGGAGCGACCGCAGGTGCGCAGCAATGGAGGGGATGCTCAATGCGCGCTGAATCCAAACGACCAATTTACCCTGGAACGCTGCAGTCAACCCGACGATTGCTCCAGCGATTGTTGCAAGACTTGCGAGCCCTTGTGTGCTTGCACCGTCGCTGTCCAACTGATGTTTCACGGCTCTTATGACGATGGGTTGCAATTCCATTGCTGCTGCGAAGACAAGGGCGATGATCAACCAGCGGCCAACCCTTGCGCCGTAGCCATCGTATTCCAGGGATGCACTTCCGTCCGGATGCGAACGGCCGAAACTCTCGACATATGATCGCCGGAGGGCCCAGCCTACCAGCCACAGGCCAAGACAAATGGCGGTAATCATTGAGAAGAGAAAAGGGCTATCGATCACCCGTTCAACGCTCGACCACCAAGAACTACTTTTTCTCCACTCCTCGCGAAGTGCTAGGTTTGCAACGTCCAGGAATATGCTGTGCTTGAGTTCCTCCGTTGTCGGGTTGCTCAGAATAAAGATTGTTGCAAGAGGTAAAAGAAACGAGAGCAGCAAGAGTATGTTCACTACCAAGCCACGCATTATGATCACTGCGGAGGTTATTATGTCGAGGAACCCGCGGGGTGCGAGAAAGCGACTGTAGTCGCGCAGATGGCTCACCGCTTCACTGTCTCGAACACCCTCGTTGGAGGGCCGGGCGAATGGGAATCCAGGCTCGCCATTCTCTTCCAGGTTCGCATGCATGCCGGCGATCATGCTCGTGCCCACGTATCCGCCGCCAGAAACGGTTGACAGGTAGTCGATGCGGTTGATCAAGCCCCATGCGTGAAGCGCCTGTAGTGCACCCAGGCAATATGAGGCTGAGCGTATTCCACCCCCTGAAAGAGAAACGCCGAATATTTCGGCGGGGGCGCTTTGAGTGGGCTCACGGTCGCCAGGAACATCAACTTTTGCAGCACGGCGACGCAGACGAATGGAGGCGTGTTCAAGTGCCAGAATCTCCGAGAAACTATGGGGCCGGACTTCGTCTTCCGGTCGTTTGATCGTCATAACGGCCGATCCTTTCATTAGAGTCGCCTTCATAACTTCGTGGGGGTGAACCAGGTTGATGTTCTTCCTTTTGCTGGGCAGTCGAACTTGGCTGGCCGTAGAAGAGGCGAGGGCACGCAGATCGTCAGACTAAATGAGCGGGTCGCGCTGTTTTCCTCCTCTCCCGCACCGTGAGTATGGTCTTGGAACCGCAAAACAAGCGGTAGCTGCACCGGCGCTATGAGCGGGCTGATATCGGCGTTTTCCGTTCAAACCTCGAGCGCGAGCGGCGAGGCTTTCAGGTATTTCACCCTCAGCCGGCCGTTACTCGCCTGCGTCGCCTTGGCGAGTTTCTGCTCGACCGCCGTAAACTGGGCGATGCACTTGGCTAGCTTGTCGGACGGCGCTCCTTTTTTGGCAATGTGGACAGCCTGTTGTTTCTTCAGATAATCGGTGCTGCAGTTGAACCAGATGGTGAAAGGCTGAGCGGCACCTGGGTTGGGCGAGAGATGCTCGGCAGGCCCCAAGCGCGAATCGAGAAGCACTTCGAGGACGCGCAGGTCGGGGTTCTCGTGCTCGCCATTGGCGCAGATCAGGTAGTGATCGGCGGTGATGCGCTTGGCAAAGGAGCGGTCGAGATTGTGCTCGGAGCCGTGGTGCTGAAGCTTCAGCACATCGACATGCAATCCGTCGCCATCGGCGAGCCGACCATGATGGGTGAGGCCGGCAAGGATATCATCGGCATGACCGTCGCCAGTCAAAACGACGCGGGCGACGCTGCCGCCGGGCTTGGGTTCCTCGAGCAAGAGCATGAGAGAGGCGAGGTTGGGCTCGGTGACACTCTTGCGGTTGCCAAGTTCGTCGTCGATGGACACGCCGAAGCCGGGCGGAATGGGGCCCTCGTTGTCTTCGAGCCAGGCCTCGAGCTTGTCGACGCTGCCGGCGTTTTTGGAATTCTCCAGCCAATTCTTCCAGTACTTGCGAAGGATTTCGAGGTCCTTCTTGGACGGACCGATGACGCGAACGGCGAGGGAACTGGCGGCGTTGAGGCTGATTTCCTCCTGGCCGCGGACCATGGCGAGCAGGTTGCCGAACTCACCATTAAGCGGGATGTGCAACTGATCGGCGGCGATGCGGCGCGATACCTTGATCGCCTCGGGGATTGAGTTGGCGACGCTTCGGAACGCATCGGCAAGCCGAAGCAGCGACGGGTTGGTAGAACTGGAGAGCGTGTTGGCGCGGGCGGCGAGGACGCTGCCGATCGCCTCGGACTCGTCGACCATCGCCTTGAAGGCATTGTGCCAGATGCGTTTGATCTTGGGGGGTCTCTTGAAGGGCGGCTTGGTGGCTGGTTGGCCGTTGGCGTGCTTATGGTCGAAGACGCGCCACTGCACCGTATCTTCGAGCAATTGCAGCACGCCGGCGATGTGATCCTGGTCGACATGTGAGACATAGGCGAGGTCGAGGTCCTTGCCGGTGTCTTCTGCCCATTTGCCGAGGAAGCCACGCACCTCAGAGGCGTAGGATCCCGGCATGCCGCCATCGGCGAGGATGCTAACGGCATCGGCTTCAATCAACAGGCAATCGCCCTTCTCAGACGGCAAGAGCGTAATTTTCATGGGGCGGTCCTCGGGGGGCGTCGAGTTGTGATGGCTCTGGGGGTAGCGCTACGGCGGCGTGCTGGACTCGCGGCGACGACCGGGGTTCCGGCCGTTGGTGCAGCGGATTTTTTCAACTCGCTGCGGGTCAGAGCACGGGTGGCTTCGGCGACGCAGGCCGCTGGAGATATCACGCCAAATCCCAGATCGTTTGCCCATTGATAGGTGGCACCCGGCAGCGGCTGCGCAGTGGCCTTTATTATGCCTAGGATCTGGGCGGCGGTGAGCGTCGGCTCCTCGGCCAACATCAATCCGATGACACCGGCGACATAGGGGCTCGCCATGCTAGTGCCCGTCATTTCGATCCACGGATTGTCCGGATCACCGAACCCGTTGGCAGCAACGATGCGGGTGCCGGGAGCAGTGATGTCGGGCTTCGGTCGGCCGTCTCGGGTCGGGCCTTGGCTCGAGGTGATGTGGGCGCGGCGCTTCATCTCATCGAGATTGGCGACCGAGACGACACGCTGACCGCATGCGAGGGCGCTGACGGACGAGGTATCGACGTGCGAGGCTTCGGTGAAGAATGAGGGCCAGAAGTAATTGCCGTCGCCCAGATCGGCCGGATCGTCGCGCTCGATCCAGGCGTGGAAGGTGCCGTCGCGGATGACGAGGCCGTGCAGCCGGACCTGCCAGACGCCGGCAGGGATGCCGATGATCAGGTTCTCACCGAAGAACGGCGTCAGGTAGGCGGCGATGTAGTTGGCGCCGTTGGTCGGGTGATGCAGTTCGTTGTAGATGCTGATCAGTGTCCGGTCCGGCAATTGGTGGTTCTCGACGAACTGACCCGGCAGGACCGGGCCGATCCAGTCTCCATCGGGCGGGCGAATGCTGATGGCGAAGCGATCCTGCGGCTCGTACCAGATCTCGAGCTCGTTCTCGGATGCGTCCTTCACCTTGTCGCCGACGACCTGCCACTCGAGGATGTGGTCGAGGCCTTGGGCGTCAATTTTGCCGCTCGCATGAATACGGCCCATCATGTAGCCGAGATCGTCCGGGGCCTCGGGTCGTTCCTGCCCGGCGTTGCCGGCCGCAATGCAGATCGAACGGCCCGGCTCCGCCAGCAAGGCGTCGATCCAGCGGTCGAGGATGCTCGAGCCGTCGTGGGCGTGGCCGTTCGTTCCGAGGCTAACGTTGATCGAGATGGGACGCTCCCCGGCGAGATCGAGCAGGTAATAGACCGCGTCGAGCAAGCAGGTGCAATCGTAGAACGAAGTGCGCCGGTCGATCTCGTCCTCGGGCAACGCGATCAGCACCGCCGCGATTTCGGCCGCGCTGCAGAGACCGCTGTTGCCCGCGGCGATGGAGGCGACATGGGTACCGTGCGAGCCCACCAGCATCTGCGATTGCGGTTCGAGATCATGCGGCGAGACGCCGATTTTAGTGGCGTCCTTCAGTGCGGTTTGCATGTCCGCGGCGGAAATCACCCGGCCGCGCTTCAGGCCCTTGCGATTGCGGCCGACCTTGGCGCCTTGGTCCCAGATGCTGACAAAGCGCGACCTTCCATTAACGAGGAAATCGGGGTGGGCCCAGTCGAAGCCTTCGACATCGATGATCCCGATCAGCATGCCCTTGCCGTCTCCAAGTTCGGCAGGGGTGACGCCCGGGACGCGGTGGGCTGGAGCGGTGCTGCCGGCGCTGCCCTTGAACGGACGCGGCAGCTTGAGAGCATCGGCCGGTTCGATAAAGATCGTACTGGGCTCACGGGCGAGATTGTACACTTCATCAAGTGTCATCCGGCGGGTCGCCATGCCACGCAAAGTCTGCTGGCCAGCCACCGGTGGCAGTGAATCAGTTGACCGGACGAAAACGCTTACTTCGACGGCCTCCCGTTGCGCCTGGACGTCGACCCCGTGCTTCTTGGCAGTGCCGCGAACCGGCGCGGCGTCGGGTGCAATGGCTGTTGCGAGGGGCGGGGTGGAGGCAGCAAGTTCCTTGCTGGCCACCCGGAGCGCCGGCTGTACCTCAGATTTTGCGGAACTGACTTCCGGGTCACAATTGGCGAACATTCGCAACTTCGGGTGCTGGTTCCGCAGCACGACGTTCTGCCACTTGTCACTCATCGCATCCCCCTCGAGTATCTGAGAACAACAGACGCTGCCGTTGCCGGGACAATGCAGCGGCAGCTCAGAATATGATCGTCTCACCCTGCCGATCGGCCTGTGCCTTGCTGTAGGTAACGAGATGGGTGGTCGAACCCGCCCGGTCGACGAGCCGGATTTCGCCTCCTTTGTTGGAGAGCTGGACCGAGTTGCGCGGCAACAGGATGGTCGTCGCCATACCCGGTGCCAGCGTCACGTCCTTGATGCCAAAGCGATTGCTCATCTTGTCGACGAGGAACCAGCCGTCGAGCGATACCGCGTCTATCCCGGCGTTGACGAGGGTAACCGTTTCCTTGCCTTCGTCGTGCCCCAGAGGATTGACCAGTGCGGCCACGATCTTGACGGCGCCGCTGACGACGCGCGGTGTCTCTCTTCCAGTGACGTCGGTCGTCCCACCTATAGGCCGTTCGCCGGCAGGGCCGAGATAGACCGGGTAAAAGGTGCGCACAAAGCGCTGGCTCTGGTCGAGGAAGAGCTTCATGTCGTAGCGGGCGCCGTTGATCACCGCTTCCTTCGGCGCGCGGGCACCGCGATGGGCCCGCACCGCTCCCATCGCCATCAAACCTTCGACGCTGCAGCCGACGAAGAAGCCGCCGATCGGTTTTGTCAGCGGCCGCGTCCTGCGTGCGTCATAGTCGGGCGCATCCCAGCGGTAGGAGATCGTCACCGATTCCGGGAAGTGCTCCTGACCATCCTTATACTCGCCGCGTAGATAGACGATGCGATCGTCCTTGAAGCCGGGAAAGCGGTTGCGGTCGATCTTGGAGGCGAGGCCGTCGTCGAGGTGGTACTTGTACCAGAAGTGATAGCCCTGAACCTTCGGTCCCTCCTGTTCGCCAACGAAGACGTGCTCGAAGCCGGAAAGGTCGCGGTCACCGCTTTGAGAGAAACGGCGAAACCATTGCTCGGTCAGCGTCGCATACCAGCGATCCCGCGAGACGGGCGTGCCGGTTTCCTCGGAGAGATAGGCGCGCGCGACCTGCATCGGCGCCGTATCGACGATAGCTTCCAGGAGCTCGTGCACCTCGGCACGCTCTTCCGGTGTCTCCACCTCAGCCTTGCGCTCGTCGAGCGCGTAGTTGTCGAAGAGGGACCGGACCAGGTCATAGGTCTTCATCTTGTGGTCCGGTATCTCCACTTCGGAGAGGATTTTGAGATCACCAGGGGAGGTGCTCGGGCCGTCGGTATTGACCACTCGGACGTAACCCGTTTCGGGTGCGTCACCAGCCCCGGCCAGAATGGGTTTCACGCCATTGCCGCTTTGGTCGGCGTCCCAGATCTGCTGATAGATATCCATGCCCGTTCTCCTCCGTCAGAAAAAGGTCTCTTCGGGTACTCTATCGACGCGTATTCATAAGCTGATGACAGGTGCCGTACCCGTCGGGTACGGCAGGTTCACGAAGCCGTGCTCATTCCACCGGCGTTCCGCATCCCTTGGGCAGCGCCAGCGAAGTCTTGCTGGAGTGTTCGGTATTCACCCAGGCACCGAGCGCTTGCATGGCGACGAAAAGGTCGAATGCTCGTTGGGCTGACTTGCCTGGCATGTCTCCGTCAGCGGTGGCGCATTTGAAGGATATTTCGGCAATGGGAGAGGGCTTATGGTCCGAGCCGAAGTACCACAGCGTCAATGCAAACTCTCCGATGATCCCGGCGCCAAGATTGACGCTCGGGCCCTCGAAGACGAGTTCGTGAATCCTCGGGCCGCTGATCAATGCCGTTTCCGTCGCAGGTATCGCACGCGTGCTTGCGACGATCTTGAGAACCGTTGGAAACAGCTGATCGAGACCGGCGAGCGTCCGGGAGGAGGGGGTCCATTCCACCTTCTGGGTCGTGGAAAGGGCGAAACGGCTGCGGGTTGATGGTTTCTCCGGCACAACAATTGATCGATTGCCTGGCTTCGGATCGTCGACCTCGAGGGGAGCTATGTCCTCCTCGAATGTGGTACGGAATTTTCCGCCGTTCCCAGGCAAGTCGGTGGCCGCGACGACGAACAAGTCCGGCATGCGCAGCTTGAGCGTGATTTTCGACCTCGCGCCGGGTCTAGCCTCATCTTCAATCGCCAGGCGCTCTCGAAGTGCCAGGTCCGCACGGGTGAGATCGCAGTCCGGCGTATCCCAAAAGCGGACGATGCGTTCGCTTCGCTTGTCGAACCGGCCTGCGTCGCGTGGTTCATCATCATTTCGCGACCCAAGCCCACGGATGAGCGGCTTCAGATGCTCGTTCCAGAAGATATCGGCGACCGTGTCGGGAGATGCCTCCAGAAACCGCTCAGGGTTGAGGAGAAGCTTGTATTCGCGCGCTTCCAGTTTATGCCGCATGATCCGAGTCCCCCCGTCGGAGCCTTGCAGAACCTGAATTTCACCGGTTGCTAAACTATGCCTTATAGATTGTTTTCTGGCAATCGCAAAACTTAAGAGAGTGCGAAATATCGTAGAAATGCGAGCAGGCTCGAGTTGCTGGGGACAGTTCTCGGGGGAGTAGGGAGCATGTTTTGCACAGGGAGTTGGAAGAGTGGCTGCTCGGGACGTTTCACGAGCTGAGATGCATAGCGTCACCTGCATCACGTGAGACGAACGGCGACGCGGGGATCTTTGAAAATCAACTGTAAAACGACAGTTGGTGAAAAGGGCACAACAAGTTCTTGCAGCCAAACGGAGAACGCGCAGTCAGTGATTACGCGTTCTCAGCTCTTCAACCTTTACGTCGCTGTCGAAAACATAGCCCGCGCCTCGCTCGGTGCGAATATACTGCGCGCTCCGATCCGTGCCCTGTGCCAGTTTGCGGCGAAGACGCAGGATTTGAACATCGATGCTACGATCATAGATATTCTGATTATACATACGCGTCGCCATCAGAAGCTGCTCGCGCGAAAGGACCCTGCCCGGATTTTTGAGAAATGCCATCAGGAGGTTGAGCTCGCCCGCAGTGAGCTTGACTTCACGATCTGCTCCTCGGCACAAAAGGCGGCGCTTCGTGCTCACTCGCCAGTCATCGAATTGGAAGATCCTGTTTCGGTCATACTCTGGCCGCTCGCGTGAAGCGGCACGAACGCAGGCCAGGAGCTCTGGCAGTCGGAAGGGCTTAGTGATGTGGTTGCGGACGCCGGTTTCGAGTCCCTTCACCTCGTCAGACTCATCAAGGTCGTTACCGCTAATCATGATGATCGGAAGATCTGTCTTGGCACCGAAATTCCGAACGAGCCGAAGACCATCTTCTCGGCCGACGCTCAAATCGATTATTGCTACATCAATCGGTTTGGACGCTATTTTGCCGGCGGCCTTCTGACTGTTTTCGACGGCTCTGACCCTAAACTCGTGCTTCGCCAAGAATTCAACTAGCAGCTCTCTGAGCGAAGCGTCCTGACTGATCACGAGAATGTTTTTCATATTCACACCTGCTGACTCGCTAAAGGCTTGCTGGGCCACGGCAGCCAATATGGGGACGGTCAGCAGATGGGACAATCACCATCAGGTGTATAGCAGTATAGCGCAGACAAAATAGTGGCTATTCTTGGCGCGCTGGCTTGGAACCAGGAACGCAGCTCTCCAAGGCCACTAGGGTCCAAACTCAATCTTGATAGCGTTCATTTCCGTGATTCACTTGCCTCAGAATGGAGCTGAAGCAGGGAAGCGCATTCTGGCTGAGTGATCAGCAATGGTCCGTAATGGAACCGCTGGTTGCGCGTCGGCTGCCAACGGCGATTTACAATTGCTTTCACTGCTGGGCCGGACGCGGCCTTGGCGGAGCAATTTCGGCTCTGGCCGCGGCCAAGCCGGGCGACGAGATGATCGACAGTGCGACCGCGAAGAGCCATCGCGCCGTGGCGATGTCCGCGCTGCCTTACCGTTGATCCAGCACCAGCCGCTCGACTATTTCTTCGGCGACGCCGATTACGACACCGATGGCCCTGCACGAAAATCTGACCGGACGCGGCGCCATTGCCTTCATTACCAAGGAAGCCGACCAGACGCCGCCATCCAAATCGTCGCAACCGATACATGCAATTGCAATCTGGAGCCTAGCTCTGTCTAACCGCGCCAAACTTTTGCCACTATTGGGCTAATGTCGATACGGCGCAAGCAAAGCCCGGTGGTTTCCGCAACCGGCGGAGCCGAAAACGCGCCAGAACTCACCGTCGAATTCAGCATATTTGATCTTTTCGCCGAACACGAGATCAGTCGTGAACTGCAGGAGATGTCGCAGTGGCTGGACGAGCATCGCGAGCTGGTGACACGGGTCCTGCGCTAGCACGCGGTCAAGCAAACCGGCTGCGAGAGCCCTACCGGCTGAGGCAGTGCTGCGCTGCGCCCCCGCCAGTTGAGTTACCAGGAGCGATCTTACATCCGGCAGTTTCCACCTCGTTCCGCACGTTAGCCATGGGGCTGGAGCCCGAGAAAATCGGTCTTGCACAAAACGATCAGCGGAACCGGGCCGAGACCTGGGAAGCGATCAATCGAACGCGCGGCAGGCCGGCGCGGTTAGGCTACGTTGCGGGAAGTCGGTGCATCCTCCTGGGATCTCCGGCCCACGAGTCTTTTTAGCATTGTCGTTGGTGAGTGTGCGTCTCTTGGATTGCCTTTTCCCCTCAGCGCACAATTCCGTTTCAGTTTATTTCAATTGAAACCTCGAAATCGTTGACATTGGCTCGTGGTGATGGAGAATTGCTGACGTCGATAACAGTATAGATGCTTGATTGTGCAACAGAAATGTGCGTGAGAACGTCAATGTGAGCTTTGCGTCAGCGAAAAACCTGCTGTTATATTTAATAAGCTCGACTGGAAAGCAACCTTAAAGCAACTGCAGGGCGTGTTCGCGGACTGCCGGGGCGTATCCGATAGGAGGTGGAAATGAGTAGACTGGTTGTTGTCTCGAACAGGGTTACGCTCCCCGGCTCGAAGTCGGCAGGGGGAATGGCCGTTGCGCTGAACGCCGCGCTCCGACGAAAGAACGGTCTCTGGATGGGGTGGTCGGGTAAAGTAAAAGCCGAGGAAGAACCGTCAGCGTTGACGGAAAAGAAAGTCGGCGGCATCACTTACGCCCTTACCGATCTTTCGCAGAAGGATCTGGAAGATTATTACTACGGCTTCGCCAATCAGGTTCTTTGGCCCATCTTCCACAACCGTGCCGACCTCGCTGAATATTCCGAGGCGCGAAAGACCGCATACTACCGCGTCAATGAAATGTTCGCAGATCAGTTGGAACAGGTCCTCAGGAAGGATGACGTCATATGGGTGCACGACTATCACCTGATCCCGCTTGCTGAGAAACTGCAACAGCGTGGCTGCAAAAACCGAATCGGCTTTTTCCTGCACACTCCGTGGCCGCCGGCGGACATCCTCTTCACCCTGCCGCACTATCATACTCTGCTGCGGGGGCTTTCGTGTTATGACCTCGTCGGCTTTCATACCGAGAATGATCGCAACAACTTCGCCGAATGCCTGCGCCGCCAGGAAATGGGGGATCTCAACGGAGATGAGTGCCGAGTCTATGGAAAGGAGTTTCGCTGTGATGTCTTTCCAATCAGCATCGACACGGCCGAGTTCGCGAGCCTCGCAGAGCGCGATGCAGAGCGCGATGACGATCTGCAGGAGAGCTTTGACAGGCTTGCCGGTTTTGACGTCGCCATCGGCGTCGACCGTCTCGACTATTCGAAGGGCATCGACCAGCGCATCGTCGCCTTTAACCGCTTCCTACGGAGCAACAAGCATCGCAGACGCAAGACTGTGCTGCTGCAGATCACCCCGAAATCCCGCGACGAAATACCCGCATATCAGGCGATGCAAAAGGACGTCGCCGAGCTAGTGGGGCGCGTGGATGGGGAGCTCGGAACAGTCGGTTGGGTGCCTGTGCACTACATCAATCAGTCGCTCGGCCAAACGGAACTGGCCCGCCTCTACCGCAGGGCACGCGTCGGCCTTGTGACGCCATTTCGCGACGGCATGAACCTGGTGGCGAAGGAATATGTCGCTGCGCAGGACCCGCGTGACCCGGGCGTTCTCGTGCTCTCTCGCTTTGCCGGTGCCGCCAGTGAGTTGGGCGAGGCGATCCTCGTCAATCCCTATGACGGGGAGGACATGGCGAGCGCCATAGAGATGTCCCTGGATATGCCGCGAGATGAGCGGATTAGGCGATGGACACCGATGATGGAGAGGCTTCGCGAGTACGATGTCTATCGCTGGTGCGGCGACTTTCTCTCAAGCCTGGAACCGCCCCGAGGTTCGATGGGGTCATTGGACCGGCCTCGCCAGTAGCAAGTTGACCGCGGCCAGGAAAGTCAGGCAGCATTTCTCGGAGCGGTGGCGAAATGTGTTGTGTTAGACCACAATGGGTGAAGACAGACCGGTTTCGCCACTGCCCGGCGCGGGTTAAGTCGATGGCGCCGACCCCGTGGCGGAGAACTCACGGTTGCGCCAGACCATCAAACTGGTAAGGCGATCCCGCTATGCACTCTGCAATGTGCCGACCCGCAGCGGCGGGATGGGATCGCCTCCATCACTGTCGAGCGTGACCGGCCCACAGAAACCGCAGGAAGGCGCTCGTCGCGAGGTCCGACAGGCGTCGAGCATTCGACTAATCATAGCTTAGCTATCGACGCTGGCGGATTGGGTGATGTCGATCCAGCTTGTGAAATCGCGGATGTGCTCTGCAGGCTCGGCCTAATCAAGCGAAGACGCAAGCCTGAGCACACTGAATACGAAGATATGAGGAGAGGCCCGTGCATGAGCTCGCTTGTAATGGCAACACTTCAAGGGGATGGGAGGGGACCCAACAGATCGTTGAGGGTCTTCGCGACGCGCGGCACGAGCAAATGCTGGCATCGATTGACGTGAGAATGCTGTTGGTTCTGGAAGCGCTGCTGGAGCACCGCAATGTGACCCATGCGGCCCGGCACTTGGACCTGAGTCAACCGTCGGTAAGCCGAGCTCTGACTAGGCTGCGTCTCATTTTCAATGACGACCTTCTGGTTCGCGGCTCGCGCGGCATGGTTCCGACGCCGCACGCCGAATGCCTGGCCCAGATGCTGCCGATGGTGTTGAACTCGATCCGCGGGATGGTGAACTGCGGCGTTGCCCAGGGAAAATCGCGATCAACGGTAAGAATCGCAATGCCTGATCATCAAGCAATCGTGTTGCTACCGCCTCTCCTACCGCTGCTGCACGAGCGCGCATCTGATCTAGACATAGTGACCGATTCAGACCTAACCGGCGCGGTCCGACGGCTCGAGCAAGGCGAGATCGATTTGGCTATTGGGCAGATCGGTTCGGCTCCACAGAGCTACTTTCGGCGCAGACTGTACCCCGACCATTTTGCTTGCCTGCTACGCAGCGATCACCCAGTTCTGGCGCAGGATTGGACAATCGACACCTTCACTGCCCTGCGCCACGCGGCCGTTGCCTCAGATGCAAAAGACGGTTTCGACCGGGTGCAAGACGAGTTGGCCAAGTTGGGTGTTCGGGATCGCGATCCAGTGCTGGTTTCCAATATCCTGACGGCTGCGTTGGCGATCATGGCGACCGACCTGGTGCTGGTTGTGCCCTGCCGAGTCGCGACCAAGGTCGCCGCATTGTTGCCGCTGGCGATTGTCGATCCACCTGTGGATCTGTCGCCCTACGAGGTTGCGCTCATCTGGCACGAGCGTTGCCATCGCGACCCTGACCATCGCTGGCTGCGCCACGAGATCGCCGCTGCGGCTGCGGAGCAGAGCCAGCAACAAGCGCGAGGGCAGTCGATTAACGAGGCGTCAAGGCTATGAGTGTCACGCGATCCGCAATCCGGCTGTCTTCAGGATGTAACGGAGACAGTTCGTTTTCCGTCCCTCGTCTGCAGGCCGCCGACTTTGGCCATCCAACACAACGAACTCGACGGCAGCCCATTTCGAGTGAGAAACTGAAGCGACTACTTTCGACTATATACCAAACGTACGTGTGTTCAAACGCTCAACCATCCACACAAGCGTACTCCACCCTCGTCGACTTCCGTACGGCGCCCCGCGCCATTGGGAGGCCACGTCCACAAGGTAGCCCCGAGGTGCACCAATCCATTCTGGCCGCGTATGTTTGGCCGGACCCGGTCACAGGTACATCGTTAGCCCAAATGGCAAGCACTTTGCCGCAGGTCGATATTGTCAATCACCTCTTGTTGCGGCCAGGACGTCCCGCGCAAATCGTGATCGGCGATTGTCGCGACCTGACGCAAAACACGCACGGTCGAGCGAAATTCGCCTTCGAACTAGTGCACCTGGCCTTAGTTGCGGAAAACAGCCGAGATCGTAGAATGGGTTTCTCCAATGGGTACTCCGACTACCTGCTTTGGCGGCCGATAGAGCAGGTTCTGCGATCTGGTGGCGCAGCGGGTCAATCGGCATCACGTGCAGCAAATTGCGCATGATCGGGACGAACAAGACAACGCTCGCGAAGCGTGTCGGGGTGTCCCTTCATTGCGCCTCCATGACTTGGTTACGGCACTACCGGATGACCTTGGCTGCGGGACGGCTGCGAAGCGGGCAAGAAAGCGTCACCAACGTCGCAGATATGAGAACAGCAACAACTTCTCAGCCGCATTCAAGGCGGGACATGGCCTTGTCGCCGCTACGCTATCGCAAAATGGTCGTACACAGAGAAAAGCCTGCCTGATGCAAGGTGGAGATCGGAGCGAACTGGTATACGAGCTAAGGATCCCCGAAAATTAACCTGCACTCACAGGCAGTCCGGCCACCTCACGGCGTTTACGTCAACGTTCAGAGCTCTCCAGGAGGAAAGCATGTCGAACACATCTGCAGTGGATATTCACAAACGTGAACAGAGCTATTCCGACAAGAACTACCAGACGGCGCGCGCGTTTTTCTACCGCCAGCCTCTGGACTTAGCCCAGACAAATGATGCGCCACCCAGCGAACACACGATCGCGAACGATCAAGGAGCAGTACAATTCCATTTCATTGGCCAGAGAGCGAACGATGCGACCTACAGCGGCATTATGAATGAGAACCAGGATAACCTTCTAGCGATAGGAGGACTTATTTACGATTATATGCATACTCACTATCCCATCATCGATTCACAAAGACTGGACATCAACACCTGGACAGAGGTTGTTGCCAGAATTCCCGACGTTTCGATCGGAGGTCAACAGCAGAAGAGTTATACAAACCGACTTATCGGCACCTCTGTCTCAGGCACCTTTCTTTCCTTGCTTGCCAATGCAATCATCACAGACGGCGCATCGCTGCTGACGGATTTCCAGACCTTCCTCACGGCGATGGGCGACATTACCTTCAGGAACAGTGGCAAGGCGCAACGGTACAAGGCGTTGACATGCACCTATCAGAGCTACCTTCTCGATAATGAGGCAGGCGGATATTACGACTACGCAGCAATCGTTCTGCGGCAGATCGAATTCCTCGGGCAATTCCTTGAGTTGAAAGCCTCGTGCTCATCGACGCAATATGTCAACGTGAGCTTCGAGTATACCGAGGTTACCAGTCTGGTTCAGGCTCGACGAATCCGCAAAGGCGGTCCCGACCACGAAAACTTCCGGGGGCTAGTGAATGAAAACTCCACCGACCGTTTCACGAAGGCAAAAAACTTCTTCAACGGCGGCGCGATGCCGCAAGGAGACATCAAGCCGCAGGTCTGATCCCCCGAACCTCTGGTTCGCGCAAGCAGTGTACCCAGACCCGCGTTAGCAATTGTTTTCTCGTTGTCGTGCTTGTAGGAGCTCTCGCCGTCATAGACGATCTTGACGTCCGCGCCGGCCTCGACCGCCTTGGCGAAAGCGTTGGCGACCGGTTGGTAGTGGAACTCATAGAGGGCCGCTCGCAACGCGAAGCGTTCGTCCCCGGCAAGGCCGATGAAGGCGAGCAGTGCCTCGTATAATCCGCGTGAGAGCCACACCATCTCCTCGGACTTAGGGCTGGCGTTCTTGGGATCGGCATTCTCGAAGCGGCGGGCGAAGGCCTGCGAACCGATGACGCCGCGATTGAAGTAGACGTCATGCCGTGCGGCGTCGTTAGGTGCATCGGGCTTCAAGAGGAACTCGATCTCGGTCGAAACGTCAAGAACAACGGCCGACTCCTCATCAAGAGCGAGGTTCTTCACCGGGCCATAGACCGGAACGATTCGGTAGCGATAGCGGCGGTCCGCATGTGCCGTGTAGTCCGCCCACTGAAAGGATTGGATCGGATGATCGGCCGTGCTGACGGGCGTGCCCGGAGCCAATCCCCGGTCCTTGTCACGGAATCGCTTGATGCTCCGCATCCAGTATCGTTCGACGATCTCCTCGCCTTTAAACTCCGCCCGCTCGACAGCGAAGCCCATCAGTCCGTCGCGCTTGTCCTCCTGCCAGGGCTGGAAGTCCCAGGCAAGGGCGACGACATAGGTTCCCGCGATTGCGCGTGCACGCATCACGCCATTTGCTACCACGAACCTCATTGGATACCCCTTTTGCTCGCGCAATCGCGCGGTGTTCGGTTGCCGGTGTGTCGGCAGGCAAGCAGGCAACGCCGAAATCCGATTTCTGTCGGCGCCCGCGCCGAGGCCCCGCCGCCCTCGTCAAAAGATGATCGTTTCTCCCTGACGTTCGGCCTGTGCCTTGCTGTAGGTGACGAGATGGGTCGTTGAACCAGCACGGTCGACGAGACGGATTTCGCCGCCCTTGTTGGACAGTTGGACGGAATGGCGCGGCAGCAAGATGGTTGTCGCCATGCCGGGCGCGAGCGTCACATCCTTGATGCCAAAGCGGTTGCGCATCTTGTCGACAAGGAACCAGCCGTCGAGCGAGACCGCGTCGATCCCGGTGTTGACGAGGGTCACCGTTTCCTTGCCATCGTCATGCCCCATCGGGTTGACCAGCGCAGCGACGATCTTGACCGATCCACTGACTTTCCTGCAACAGCGCGCTCAGCCGCTCCTCGCCCATGCGGCCCCGCCAGCCCGTCATCGACGAGCGGTTTTGCCGAGGGAGCAAACCGCAGAATCAAATTGCAAGAAAAGCGCCCGCAGCGAGTACCTTTCTTGCAACACTGCAGCTCAGGAAAACTGGAATGATTGAAGACTATCAGCGATGTACGGATAGTTCACGGGCGACGGGGCCGCCAGCGTCTCGAACAACTGCGCGGCGATCGCCTCGACCTGCTGCGCGAGCAGCTTCATCCTGCGGTTGCTGAAGGTCGGCGCCACGAACGTGCGTAACCGGCCGTCCTCGCCCCCCTTGTGCGAGACCAGTCACCCCGGCGAACCGAGCACCAGCGAATCCGGGGTGAATTCCGCACTCTCTAAGCGATGGAAGGGCGGAAGGTGACCGGCAGGCGCTGCGGGCAGCGAATGACGTAAGACGGCATGTAGACGACGTCCTCCGCCGGGATGGTCAGCGCCAGATCCTCCAGCCGCCCGAACAGCGCCGGGAAGGCGCAGCTCAATTCCAGGCGCGCCAGCGCAGCGCCCAGGCACAAATGCGGCCCCTCGCCGAACGACAGGTGCGGGTTGTGCCGCCGGGTGACATCGAACCTGTCCGCGCCGGGACCGAAGGCCTTTTCGTCGCGGTTCGCCGCATGGAACGCCATCAGGACGGCGTCGCCGCGGCGGACCATGCATCCGTCGATCTCCACGTCCTGGTTGGCATAGCGGAACGGCAGATTGGCCACTGCGCTGCCCCAGCGCAGGATCTCCTCGATCGCCTGTGACCACGGAACTTGGCCGCTGCGCACCAGGTGCAGTTGCTGCGGATGCGTCAGCAATGCCAGCGCGCCATTGCCGATGACGCCGGTGGTGGTCACGAAGCCCGCAGAGAGCACCATGAACAGCATGTCGATGAGCTCGCTGTCGGAAACGAGCTCGCCGTTGTCGCGCGCGACGATCAGAGCCGAAGCCAGATCGTCGCCGAGCTGGCCCCGCTTGAGCGCGATCAGGCGACGGAAGAACTCCGGGATGCGCTGCCGCGTCTGTCGCACCTCTGCGGCTGTGGCGGAGGTGTTGGCCAGGCTGTAGGTGAGCGCGACGATCTCCTCGCGCTGTTCGTCCGGCAAACCGAACAGTTCGGCGATCACGTTGGTGGGCAGCGGAACGGCGAACTCGTACATCAGATCGGCACTGCCGCCGCGCTGCGCCATCTCGGCCAGGAGTCGATCGACGCATTGTTCGATCCGTGGCGCCAGCAAGGCGATACGACTGGGCGCGAAGCTCCCGGATAGCAGGCCGCGCAAGCGCCGGTGATCGGCGCCATGCGCCGTGACCATGTTGTCCACTTTGCACATCCCGATCAGCGGATGATCCTCGGGAATCTCGCCGTCCTGCAGCGCCCGCCACTGTCGCCAGTCCCTGTTGAAACGCTGGTCGGAAAGCAACCGCCTGAGCGTCTGGTGACCGCCTGCCGCCCAGGTCACCACATCGCCTGGCAGCGACACTCGCGCCATCCCCCCCTGCTGCAGAATCGCAGAAGACAGATTCTCAAGTTGCGTGGGAGCGACCGACACACCGATCACACCGCAATTATCGTTTTCCACGCGCATGCCAACAACTCCTTAAGGGGGTCGGTTCCGGCTGAGGGCGAAATGACACTCTCATGAGCGATTTAGGTTTTCCGGGCCCGTTTAACCTACCTCGCTTAAGCGAGACCGGTCAATTGATGCAGCCTGTGCATGGTGCTGGAGATGGCGGTCCGAACCGATGGTTATGTCGCTTGCCAGTTGAAAGGGTTCTTCCTCATATGTGGAACGGCCCGGTTAGCAAGGTATTTATTGCGCGATTCGCCGTCGGGCGGTGCAGTCATATGTCCGGGCTATTTCGGAGGGCCGTTCCACACCATCAATTTGTGTGGTTCATCCGCTGTTAGCGACGCTATCGCTATGGGCGGGCATGCAAACGAAAGCGAAATGGTCGCCCGGCCCAGGGGTTAAAACTCTGGATGTCACGCTCGCTGTCGATGGCAGTTGGGTTGTTTCCGCTGCCGGACCCACGATCGCATCTGCCCCGATTGCAACTGGCGAGATCGCGTGGCCGGTATCCGGATCTCGAACCGGTCCCCAGCTGAGCGCGATGGAAGGAACACCGTCAACGGGCTATTTTTCGGCACGCCGCCAAGCCCCCCAGGCGCTCCAGATTGGAGAAGCTGCCGGTGTAGCCGCGCTGCTTGCCGTCATGATACAGATGCCGCCCGCAGCGGTTCCCTTCCTTCCAGCATCGGGTAAGGAACGTTTCAAAGTACCATGGTGATGTCGGGTTCAATGCTGCTCGCCGCCTATCTGGCGGAGCCTTGAACTTGAGCCACTTCGCTACGCTGCGACGCTCATAGCCGGTCCGTCGCGCAATTTCGCTATAAGCCAGGCCCTGCTGGCGTAGGGCGTGGAGCATCTCGAATATCTCCTGGCGAGACTGCCTGTGCGCGAGACGGGCTCGCGCACAGGCAATGTACCGCAGCCTCGACAATGGCGTCCTCGGCCAGGATGGCTCTTCCTGAGGCACGGCCGGAAAGGCTCATCTGTTCCTCGATTGCCGTACGGAGATTCTGGACCAGATGAAACCGATCTGCCACCTGCCGGGCCGCGGTGCGCCTTCACGGATGGCTTGCGCATACAGGCCGCATCGGTCTCGGCTGACGACCTCGACGGAAGGATGGTTCCGCAGCCACCTGGCGGCACTATCGACAATCCGATCATCGAGAATGTCGACTACCGAGCGACGCTTGAGATCGTATCGCGTCGCTCGCCGCCAACTCCAGTCATCGATGCCAACCACCCGAATCTTGGTGGTGCAGTGAGAACCCGCGGCATCCCGCTTCAGGATGGTGTCGTCGCTGACAGGCATACCGAGCCTTTGCATCAAGCGCTCGCCAGGGCGGCCGCCCGCGCTGTGACCGAGCAGGCTGACAATCTCCACGACCCTCGTCGTCCGGCGCGCAAAAGGGAAGCACGGACGACGGAGCCGAAGTCAGGACAAGTCCGCAACGGTGAAGCTCCGGTTTGAGCCGCTAGCGATGCGCACATGAGAAATGTGAGCGACAAACATTCACCGACCGACTGCCGAAGAGTTGACGCCTAGACAGGCAAGAAAGGTTGATGCCCTGAAGAAGGGATCTACCGCATTCGCCGAGACGAGGCGCCTCGCGATGCGCTTCTACCGCCTGAAGATGATCAAGCGTGCGATGTATGGCAGAGCACGCCCGGAGCTCCTCAGAGCCCGCATGCTTGATCTGGCCTTCGGCCTGTCCGTTGCTCCAGGGCAGCTCGATCGCGTTGTTGACGGCGTCCACATCAGTTAGTAGTGCTTTATATATATGGATGTCATCGCCGGCGATAGCCATGTGCCGGCCAGCTTTCTCAAGCTTGAACGCGCACTGACTACCGGCAAACCGGTGAGTGTGACGTCGATTTAGGTATGTGCACTCCGGCGACCGCCGATACACCGCCGACCAAGACGCGTGGAGGCGTTAGCATAGACGGCTATAGAATCACATCTGATGGCACCCTCGCTTTTGCAGATCAGCATTTTACCATAGATCGTGACGGTAAGCCGATTGTCCAGTTTCTCCGTTACCGGATCCGCCCGGACGGTGGCGCCGAATTCACCATGGTCGTATTCAATGTGCCCAGCTACGAGCGAAAAAGGAACGAGCCTGATCTACAAGTGCTCGATTGGTCACGAATTGAGCTTCTTCTCTTCACAGTGATCTGGCATGTTGAAGCACGATCGCGCGGGTTCGGGTGGCGTGTCGTCCTGGATCGGCGGCTGAAGGGTTTCCTAGCCCGCGCCATTTGCGAGTGGTCCCGATACAGCCCACCAGCAAAGGACCCGCCCGCCGCTATCCTTAAGCTTCTTCAATGCGGCCTGTCATGCGGTCGCTGGTCTGCAAGCATAGCGGTCATCGAGGTCCTCTTCGATCACGCCGGCCGCGTATAACTGATCGAGCAGGTCGGCGACTGCAAGTACGCTCGTTCCATCCGTCGAGGCCCGCGTAACCAACTCCGAGGCTGTGCAGTTGCCGCACGCGATCAGATGGCCAACGGAGATCGGAGCGTAGTCGAGCACCCGGTGTTCCATGCTGCGCGAGCGGAGATGGAAGTAACGGTCCCCCGCTGTGTACTGCAGGTCCCTGCGGAAGCGGATCGGCAGGTCGGGGGCTGGGCTCTCGTGCATATGTTGATCAATCATGCTCTTGAGCTCGTCCCGGAACTGGTCAGGCGTCCTGAATGACCGTTGACCCACGATTCGATAACCGAGGGGCCAGCGTTCGCTACCCGGTACCGGCGTCACTAGTTGCAAGCGTCCCTGCGGCATGTTTACGAGGAAGCCGGAAACACAGGCGATCGTTGTGTGATTCCGCTCCGGAAAGGCGATTGCCTCTTGCTTCGCGCTGAGCTTCTCCTTCCGCTCGCGCGCACGCCCCGTGAAAGCCTTTGCGGTCGGAGCGTCCTTGCCCTGCAGGATGAGTTCGACCCCTATCAGTTCCTCAGGCGAAAACGCCATGTGAATCTGATTGAGATGTGCCGTGCTGAGCACGGAGAAGCGATTCATCGTAGTGCCGTAAAGATTGAAGAGGCCGAGCACGCGCCTGGTGAGTGCCTCATTCTTGAGCGGGGCGGCTGTCGTTGTTTGCGGCAAGGCGCCCGTGATCTGATGGTAGTCGAAGAGAAAGCGGTCGTACTGCGGGTTGTCCATTGGATCTGTGGCCCAGTAGCAGAAGCCGGTACGAGCTGCCGGGCCAAACATCTCCCTCGCGACACCAATTACGCCGCGCCAAAGCTCTGCATGCTGTTTGCTATAGTCGTAATAGCCTTTGAAGGGAGTGGCCGAGAGACCGCAGAACCAGCAACCGACGGTGCATCCTTCGCTCAGCTCGAAAGCGATGATGGGGTGCGTGATCGACGGCGCTGACCCGCCCAATTCGTCATTACAGCGCCGAATTTGGCGCTCGCGCCAGGCATGAAAGCGAGGGTTGATCATTGACATGTCGCCGCGGTCGCGCAGGAGGTCGCGATGGCGCAACATGTCGCGCATGTACTCGTCCCACATTATCGACAGCGGCCATGGAGCAGACTCCGGCTTGTAGCGGTAACTGAGATGATCACCGCGCCAGAGCGGCAGCATCTCCAGTGGGTCAACTTCAATGCCATAGCGCTCTGTTACCGCGCGAGGGGCGTCAACATTCTCCGAAAGCGCGGTGCGGAACTCTATGTCACCAGCCAAACGCTCCATGAAACGCTTGATGTGCGACAAGGCGCGCCGTTGCTCCGGCGTGCGCCGGTTAAAGATCTGTCGGCAATATTCGCCTTTGTAAAGGTGGGCCCTTGAAGCCGTATCTTGCAGGCCGGAAGGCATGTCTCGTCCCCGATGATGTTTGCTGTCATGCTTTCTTCGTACCGATCGTCCTACCCAAGACGCTCAGGGTAAAAAAATCAGCTCGCGACATAAACAACAACTACAACAAGTAGAACGATCGCGGCGACCGGAGCGCCCTTTTCCGCAATATGCAACGGCCTCGTGAGCCCATCCGTACCGGAACTAGCCAAGGCAGTAGACCGAACAAGGCGTGGCAAGGCCGTAACGCGCGAGCCACGCTTGCTGTTCGAGATCGCGTCGAGCTTCTTACCAGTAGACTTTCGTCGGCTGTCCAATCGGATGTAGCTTTGAACTTCGTCAAGCGTGACGTTGTAGCCGAGACTCTTTCCGGTCGCTATAATCGATGCAAGACCTGTGGCACTTGACCTGAGGTTTGCAGGCAGCCTGCCTTTGTCCAAATCGTTGACGAATCGCTCGACCTCAGTTCGCGGCATAGCTAGTTCCTTTGCTCATAGTTGCCAATTGTACCGCCTCGCTCTTGCGAGCGTGGGTGATGATGCCGTGAACGAGCGAGCGCCGTGCCAACCTAACAATGTCTTCATTTTGTGCATTTTCAAAGTACATGCATTGTCAGCTTGCCGACCTTTAGTCCCAAACCGGCCAATCGAGCGCTGCGAACAGCCCACCTTTCCTTTTGTGATCGAGGCTGCGAGATAAGCTCGTTCACCGACAGGAGCGGAACGGAATGTTTGAAGATCGCGCCGATGTCATGCTTGAAGTCATGGATGAAGGCATGCATGAAGCCAGGCATCGGGGGAAGTATCGTCGGATCGAGGTGATCACCGGTCGGCGCCAGCGGCGGAATTGGACTGACGAGGAGAAGGCGCGGATCCTTGCGGAAAGCGCGGAATCCGACGCAAACATCTCGGCCGTTGCGCGACGCTGGGGCGTCAATCGCGGGTTGCTGAACGTCTGGCGTCGGGAAGCTGGGCTGACCTCTCGTCGCTCTGCCAAGGCCTGCGAGCAGCAGGCAATGTTCGTGCCGGTGACGGTGGTTGGCGATCGAACGTCTTCCGAGAGCGCCGTCGGATGTCGCCCACTTCACCGCGGGTCGTATTGAGATCGAGATTGCTGGAGCGCGCATGACGGTTATCGGCTCGCCTCCGCCAAGCTACGCTTTGCCCAGGCCTGCATCGAAGATATCGACTTCGCCGCCGCCCGCGGTCTCGATCGGCGCAACACCATGGCGCTGGCCCAAGGGCAATGGCTCACCGCTCATGAGGGCCTGATCATCACCGGCCACACCGGCACTGGTAAGTCATGGCTGGCATATGCCTTCGGCAGGCAAGCGGCCAGGCTCGGTCACTCCGTGCTCTATGTCCGCGTGCCGCGCATGTTCGAGGATCTCGCGCTTGCCCGCATCGATGGCTCCTTCCCCCGCCTCATCGACAAGCTCACTCGCGTCCAGCTTCTCGCCGTTTTATAGGACTTCGATGTGGGGCTTTGGGAGGTTTTCAACGCGGGCCGACGCGGGCCAGCCGCCACAGAGGCGTCACGGCCCCCATCGAAAAACCTGCACCATTGCAGTCGTCCCTGCCAATGACGACGAGCGGCTTGATTGAGCCCATTTTGCTCAGTCTACCGGACGCAGCGAATGTCAGCTTTGCTCGCACCTCATCGCGTGCAGCAATGGGGCTTCGGCTGCTTGAACGGCCGGCATCGCCTTTTCAACCAGATCGCGACCCTCATGCGTCAACTCGATGGGCCGGGACCGTCCATCGCCTTCGCCCGCCGGTCGGGAGACGAGCCCGCGCGCTTCGAGGCCCTTCGATACCCTCGTCAGCCCGCCGGATGACATGAGCATTGCATCGTAAAGGTCAGAGGGCGTCAGTCGGTGCGGAGGAGCGTGCGATCTGAGCGCGGCGAGGAGTTCGAATTCCGAGCGGGTCAGGCCAAATCCCTGCAAGGCGGCCTGTGCCGCGTCTTGTACGAGGCGAGCATGGCGTGTGAGTGTCATGACCTGGCGCGCCTGGTCGGCAGACGCCTCGGGCCAGTTCCTGCGCATTCTTTCCACGGTCTCTTCGATGGTGTTGGTCATGATCGTCAGATAGCTCGTCAAATATTATCTTGCAAGAAAGATATTTTGATCCCGTATGTCTTTCCGGAAAGATAATGGAGCACAACGGAGTATCTTCATGACCGCCCAATTTGCCAAACGCCTCGGCTACGCAGCCGCATCCGTCGTCGCCCTCGCGGCTGGCGCCGCTAGCGCAGCGCCAGCGCCGATCGAAGCCATGAACAACATCGCGGCCAGCATCGACGCGAACATCGATGGCGTTGTGACTGCCGCGGAACACCTCGACTTCACAGTTGCTGCTTTCGTTTCGATGGACACCGACGAGACCCGAACCATCGAAGAGAACGAGTTTCTCGGTTGGGATATGGGCTTCGCCTACATCGCCGACGGGCTCTCGAAGCTCGACACATATGGGGACGTCAAGGCCGACGTGTTCGCGGCCTGGGATGCCGACGGCGACGGAGCGATCAGTTTCGCCGAAGCCAACGAACAAGCCGCCACGGAGTTCATCAATTCCGATGCAGACGGGAACAGCGAAGTCGTCGCTCGCGATCTTGCGACCGGCTCGACCACTTTCGCCGCACTGCTGACCGCGGTCCGGCTGTAGGGAGGATGAGAGATGACGAACATTCGTTACGAACAAGCCACTGCATCTGGTGTAGTGTCCCGGTTCAACCACTGGACGGCAGCCATGGGCTTCATGGCGGCGCTCGGCCTTGGCCTGGCAATGGCCTACGGAGGCCTTTCACGCGAGACGATCGGTGGGTTGATAGACTGGCACAAGGCGCTCGGCGTCTTCGTCTTCGCCTTCGGTTTCTGGCGCGTGGGATGGCGGGTCGCGCATGGCTTCGCCGCGGAGGACGCCGATGCGCCTCTTTGGCAGCGCCGCGTCGCGCGGGCCGTCCACGTGCTCTTGCTGGCTGCCATTGTGCTGATGCCGCTCAGTGGCATTCTCCTAACGGTGGCCGGAGGTCGGGCCCTGGATGTCTGGGATGTGACATTGGTTCCGTCCATTGGCCAGATGAATGGCTGGACGCCTTGGCCAGTCAGGTTCGCGGTTACCTCAGACTGTTCATCACCGCCGTTCTGGCGCTGCACGTTCTCGCTGCTGTGAAACACCTGTTCAACAACGCCGTGCGACATGCCCACTCCCTTGCGTCGCAAGCTTGAAAGGAACTTGGCCGATGACCCATCATCACACCGATGAAAAACACGTCCACGATGCAGGGTTCGTCGAGGATCTGACGAAAATGCTTGGCCGCCGCCGGGTGCTTGCGCTGCTTGGAGGTCTGGGCGTCGGGCTCGCCGCGGCGCCCGCATCGGCGCTCGAGTGTATAGCGGTTTCGAGACGACGACACCGCCGACTGCGCTTGCGCTTCGCGCCGCGGTGAAGACGGATCTGAAAAACTTCTCGATCTTCTGCAACCATGTGCTGACGCCCGCCGCGATCCAGAACATTCTGGAAGGCCCAGATGTGCGCAAGCTCGGCACGGTGAAGATCGGCGGCTTTATCGGCCCCGCCCACGTTTCGACCGTCATCGGCACGGAACCTTACGATTTCTTCGCCGAGGAGTTTCAAAAGCCGGTGGTGGTTGCCGGCTTCGAGCCACTCGACGTGATCCAGGCGATCCTCATGCTGGTGCGTCAGATCAACGAGGGGCGCCACGAGGTGGAAAACCAGTATATCCGCGCGGTGACGGCGGAGGGCAATCTGAAGGCCCAGGCCGAGGTCGCCGAGTTCTTCGAATCGCGCGAGAGTTTCGAATGGCGCGGCCTCGGCGAAGTACCTTACGGCGCGCTGAGGCTTCGCCCTCAATATAGCCGTTTCGACGCCGAGAAGCGCTTTTCGATGGTAACCCGGATGCGTATGACAATCCGGCCTGCGAATGCGGCGCGATCCTGCGCGGAGTGAAACATCCGGTCGATTGCAAGCTTTTCGGCACGGTCTGCACGCCGGACAATCCGATGGGTTCCTGCATGGTGTCGTCGGAAGGGGCCTGTGCCGCGCACTGAACCTATGGCCGCTTCCGCGAACATGCAAAAAACAAACAAAGGGATGCCGGGAGGATCGTGGCATGAACATGGCTGTGACCAAGCCCGCAAAGCGCAAGCTCGACCTGAAGAACGGCCGCGTGGACCTTTCGCACGGCGCCGGCGGACGGGCCATGGGCCAGTTGATCGAGGACATATTCCACAAGGCGTTCGACAATGCCTGGCTGCGCGCCGGCAACGACCAGTCGGCTTTCGCCGTGCCTGCGGGCCGCATGGTGATGACCACGGACGGCTATGTCGTCTCGCCGCTCTTCTTTCCCGGCGGCAATATCGGCTCGCTCGCGGTCCACGGCACGACCAACGACATCGCCATGTCGGGCGCAAGGCCGCTTTATCTCTCGGCAAGCTTCATCATCGAAGAGGGCTTTCCGCTTGCCGATCTCGACAAGATCGCCGAAACCATGGGGGCGGCCTCGCGCGAAGCGGGGGTGCCGATCATTACCGGCGACACCAAGGTGGTGGAGCGTGGCAAGGCCGACGGCGTGTTCATTTCGACGGCGGGCGTGGGGATTTTGCCGGAGGGCATCGACATGCGCTCCAACGCCGCCTGTCCCGGCGATGCGGTGATCGTCTCCGGCACGATCGGCGACCACGGCGTCGCGGTGATGTCGAAACGCGAAAATCTGGAGTTCGAAACGGATATCTTGTCCGATACCGCTTCGCTGCACACGCTGACGGCCGCAATGGTCAAGGTCGGCGGGCGGTCGATCCGGCTGATGCGCGATCCGACGCGCGGCGGCATTGCGGCGACGCTCAATGAAATCGCTCATCAATCGACGGTCGGCTTCCGGATCGACGAGGAAAAAATTCCGCTGAAGCCAGAAGTGGCGGGCGCTTGCGAATTCCTCGGCCTTGATCCGCTGAACGTCGCCAACGAGGGCAAACTTGTGGCCATCGTCGCTCCCGATATGGCTGAGGCGGTGCTGGCTGCGATGCGCGCCCATCCGCTCGGCCGGGAAGCGGCGATCATCGGCCATGTTGTCGAGGACCCACATTGTCTCGTGCAGATGGAGACCGCCTTCGGCGGCGGCCGCATCGTCGATTGGCTTGCGGGCGAACACTTGCCGCGTATCTGCTGAAACAGACCCATGCGCACCCTGCTTTTATGCCACACATTCAACTCGCTTTCCCAGCGGCTTCATGTCGATCTCAGGGAGCTTGGCCATGCCGTCAATGTCGAACTCGATATCCACGACGACCTGACACGGCAGGCTGTGGCGCGTTTTCAGCTGGACTTGATCGTCGCGCCGTTCTTGAAACGGGCGATCCCGGCGGATGTCTTGCAAAGGGTGCGAACCCTCGTCGTTCATCCCGGCATTCGCGGCGACAAGGGGCCGAACGCGCTCGATTGGGCGATTCTCGATGGCGAAAGCCGCTGGGGCGTGGCGTGAATTTGCCATGCGGGCCGCGACGAAATCGAGCCTCTACCGGCACGAGGTCACGCACGCGGCGGTCGCCTGCGTCATGGAAGCGCTGGCGCGCATCGAGGCCGGAAAGTCCGAGCCGCTGATCGCCACCAATTTGGGGGAGGGCCGCTTTAGAGGACCGGTTCCGCCGGAAAGGCGGATGCTTGAACCGGAGCGGATGACGGCTGAAGAAGCGCTCGCCATTATCCGCGCCAGCGATGGTGATCCCGGAGCGGGCCTGATGCTTGGAAATACGCTTTACTGGGTTTTCAATGCCAAGTTTGCCGACTCCCCTGCGCCCTCTATCACTTAGATCCGTCCGCGCATATTTTTCGATCAGAAGGAAGGCCGACAGGGGAGCCCCACTACATTCTAAAGATGCCATAATGTGGCGTTTCGAGGGGAGCATTGAGCGAAGCGCTCACGGCGATTGCGAGCGCCGTTCTGGTGTCGACAGGATCAAGAATCCCGTCGTCCCAGATCTCGGACGTTGCGTAGTATGCGCTCGATCGCTCCCTATATTCTTCCAAAATCGACTGCCTGGTGGCCTCGTAATCCTGCGCCGATAAGCGCCTACCGTCGACCGCCAGTTGCTTTGCCTTGACATCCGTAAGCACTCGCGTCGCCTCATCGGCACCCATGGCCGAAATCTGAGCCTGCGGCCAGGTGAACAGAAAACGCGGATCGAAAGCGCGCCCTGCCATAGCGAATGTTCCCGCACCGTGAGAATGGCTACAAATGACCGTGAATTTGGGCACCGCCGCTCCAGACACGGCCATGAGTAGCTTGGCCCCACTTTTGGTGATGCCACGCCGCTCATATTCGCTGCCAACCATGAAGCCGGTGATATTCTGCAAGAACAGCAGCGGCGTCCGATTCACATCGCACAACTGGATGAAATGAGCTCCCTTCAGCGCACTGTCGTCGAACAGCACGCCATTGTTCGCCAGAACACCGATTTGGTATCCATGAAGGCGGGCGTATCCGCACACCAGAGATCGGCCGTAGCGTGGCTTGTATTCATGGAACCTGCTGCCATCGACCAAGCGCGCGAGAATCTCCCGCATATCAAAGTGCACTCGAGGATCTCTTGGAATTATGCCGTATAGCTCCGACGCATCATAGGCGGGCGGCTCGGGAGCGACTCGATCGATCGAGACTTTTTCAGGACGATTGATACGGCCGACTATGTCGCGGGCAATCGCGATCCCGTGCATCTCTGAACCCGCGACATAGTCGGCTGTTCCCGATACACTGGTTTGCATGTCAGCACCGCCGAGCTCGTCGACAGACACGTGCTGGCCAGTCGCAACTTTAACAATCGATGGACCGCCGAGAAATATCGCACCGCTTCCCTGGACGATAACATTGTACTCGCTAAGCGCAGGAACGAGAGCCCCTCCCGCAATGCAATGTCCCATCACGAGGGCCACCTGCGGCACGCCCATCTTCGAGAGAATGGATTGGTTGCGGAAGATTCTGCCCGCATGATGGCGATCCGCGAAGAACTCCGCCTGCAGAGGCAGAAATCCACCGCCACAGTCGCAAAGATGAACGACTGGCAGACGATTTTCGATTGCTATATCCAAGGATCGGACGATCTTCTTGACCGACAGCGGATACCACGCTCCACCCTTTACGCTCGAGTCATCTGCGTGAACTATCACCTCGCGTCCCGCTACAATGCCGATACCGACGACTTGCGCTGCGCTTGGCACATCCCCGTTGTAAGCCTCGTTCGCAGCCAGTGTAGAAAGTTCGAGGAAAGGAGTTTCTGGATCGAGCAATGCCTCGACCCTGTCACGAACAAAGAGCTTGTTTTGTCGCCCCAGGCGCTCGCGGTCACGCTCGGGACGATTGAAACGGACCGCACGCTGGCGCTCCTTTAATTCGTCCGCAAGTCGTCTGTTGTGGAGCTCGTTGAGGCGAAATTCTTGTGAGTTCACGTCGATGAGAGAAGCGAGGCGCTGCATCTCAATGCCCTTCCTCTGTGATCGTAACTAGTACGGCGCCATGCTCGAAGCTCTCGCCTTCGTTGAAGTGAATTCGGTCGACCACACCGTCCTGTGAGGAGCGTATGACGCTTTCCAGCTTCATGCTCTCGATCACCATCAGCGCGGTGCCTGCGGAAATCGCGTCGCCAGGCAAAACCGACGTCTTAACGACGACGCCTGGCATCGGCGCGCGCGCCACGAGAAGACCTCCATTCTCGTTCACGAGAGCATGGGCTGACAATGGGTCTCGGTAGCGCAGAATGCGCGTTCTGCCGCGAATGTGCAGATGAATCGTGCTGCCATCGATGGCGAACCTGACCGGCTCGCTTGCGCCCGCAATGGTAAGAAGGCCGCTGCAGTCGCCTTGCTGGGAGAAGTCGAGCGGTGCGAGTACCTCGTCGCCCAAATGCAGCCGATATCCCTGCTGATAGCGTGAAAGCCACAACTGATAATCTGCACCTTCAAGCTCGAATACGTGATTCACGCGTTTCTCCAGCCGCCCAAGGAGGCGTGAAGCTCAGGTACGGCATCTGCCGAATCTCGGACTGGTCGCGTCAGGAGAGCGGCGGCTGCGAGGAAGGTCGACAAGTCGGACGCGGAGTCGCCAGCGGTCAGCTGCGGATTTTCGTCGAGATATCCAGTATGGATCTGTCCCCTTAGAAATTGCTCGTCCGCAAGGACGCGCGCGAGAAAGCTCGCGTTTGTTTCGCAGCCGAGGAGCACCAACTCCCGCATCGCGCGTTCGACCTTTAGCGCAGCCTCATTGCGCGTCGGCGAATGTCCGATCACCTTTACCAAGAGTGAATCGAAGGCTGTCGTTATCTGCTGGCCTTGCGAGATGCCACTGTCTGTCCGTAGGTCCTTACCGCCAGGATAATCGAGCACCAGTACCTTCCCCGTCGTAGGAGAAAAGCCGCGTTCAGGAGATTCAGCATATACCCTCGCTTCGATTGCGTGTCCTGTCGAGACGATGTCTGGCTGTGAAAATCTAAGCTCATGGCCTCCAGCGACATAGAGCTGCTCGGCAACAATATCGATGCCAGTGATCATTTCGGTGACGGGATGCTCCACCTGCAGGCGCGTATTCATCTCGAGGAAATAGAACTCTCCTCCATGAACAATGAATTCCACAGTGCCTGCATTTCGATAGTTAGCGGCTCGAGCGATGTCGGCGGCAGTTGCGCAGATTCTCTCGCGCAACCCCGGGGAAAGCGTTGACGCGGGCGCCTCCTCTATGACCTTCTGAAATCTGCGCTGCACCGAGCATTCCCGCTCGAACAAATGAACGACTTTTCCGAAGGAGTCGCCGAGCACCTGCACTTCGATATGTCGCGGCTTTTCGATATATCGTTCGATGTAGAGCCGACCATCCCCGAAGTAGCGCTGCGCCTCACTGCGTGCCTGCGCAATAGCGTTTTCCAAGGTATCGAGGTCGCGGACGATCCGCATGCCCTTACCGCCCCCGCCGGCCGATGCTTTTACGAGCAAAGGCCCTCCAATGGATCGCGCTCTCTGGATGAACGATGCCGGGTCATCTTCTTCGATCGCTGACGGCACGACGGGAAATCCGTTACGCTGAACGAAGTAGCGGGCCCGGATCTTATCGCCCATCAATTGGATGATCTCAGGAGTGGGCCCGACGAAGGCGAACCCAGACTCGACCACTGCCCTCGCGAACTCTGCATTCTCTGCAAGGAATCCATAGCCTGGGTGAATCGCCCCGACGTTCGCCTTTCGGCCGGCAGCGATGATTTGTGCGGTATCAAGATAGGCCGCGACTGGCGTGCGACCGCTTACGGCAATCGCCATGTCGGCCATTGAGACGGCCGGCGCTCCCGCGTCGTGATCATGGTAGACAATTGCGGAGCGCAGTTCCAGCTCGCGCAGGGTCTTGATGATGCGTACGGCTATCTCGCCTCTATTGGCAATCAGAACTGTATCGAAGGGCAATTTTCGCATTCGCCTATTTGTCTAAGTTTAGAGCTGAGATGAGCATCCGTTTTTGCGCGCGTTTTGTAGTGCCCTCAATCTCCCGTATCACGGCCTGCAAATCTCCCATGGAGCGAATTAGAAAGTAATCCCGCATTGTCAGAACCTCCTTGTGGTCGATGCTTTGATGGCCGAGGTAGCGTCATCTGGCGGCAGCAGCAAACCGGAGCCGGCCGGTGATCGTTGCGGAGCGGCAGTGGCTCATTAGCGTTCGCAACGAAATCCACTTGGATGCGACACTTTATGTTGGCGTTGGCGTAATGGTCTCCATGATGGGCAGGTGGACGGCAGAGACGGAGCGCGCCTGTTCCGTGGGTGCCATTCCGCATGCGTTTTTTCACGCGACCTGCATGGCTTGAACCTTCTCTCCGGTGGCACCCGAGGCATCGAAAGCGAGGCGAATGCCAGCTCCACTCCTAATTTCAGACCACCATCACCACCTCGAAACATCGAGCTATTTAGTATAATATCAGCGAAGTCCGAGATAGCCGACGTGATGAAAGTCGTTTGTAGACTGATAGCCGAAATCATGTTGCCTTTTACGCCATTGTTTTAGTAGTGTTGTCTGACAAATGCGTCGTTATCCGCCACAGAGGCAGCAAGTGGTTATCTACTAAATCGCGCCTAATCTCCATGATACTCTTCGGTACTTGCGAACCAACTGCGGAAGCTACACTGGAAGACACTATAGCGCCACACTTATTGTGTCGCGTGACACTTTTTGGGGTATCTGCATGCTGATGAAATCACCTTGGGAGCCTTGGATCGCACCCGGCGATGAGCCAGTGTACCAGCGCCTGGCGGCCGCAATCGCGGAGGATCTGGTCAATGGCAAAATCGCTCCCGGATCCCGCCTGCCAGCGCAGAGGGACTTGAGCTACCGACTGGGAGTGGGGTTGGGCACGGTGACAAAGGCCTATGGGCTCTTGGCGCGCCAGGGCCTTGCCTTATCTTTCCACGGACGCGGAATGTTTTCGACGAACAAAATCCTGACGACCAGAAAAATGGTCGATCTGAGTTTAAATGTGCCTCCCAACGTCATTTCGGAAAAACTGCTGAGCGGGACGTTGGCCTCGCTTGCGACGACCATTGACGCCAACTCCTTCGGAGCATGCACCTTTCCAAAGGGAACTCTCGAGCATCGTATGGCGGTTGCGGGATGGCTTCAGCACTATTGCGCCTCGGCTGACGCCGAACGCATGATCTTTTGCAATGGCGGTCAACATGCTCTTTCGACGGTGCTGTCCGCACTGGTCGCGCCGGACATTTGCTTAGCAACTGACGAGTTGCCGTTTCCGGGGCTCGTGAGGATTTCACATTTACTCGGCATTGAGCTGCTCGGAGTTGGGGCCGATAGAGAAGGCCTTCTACCAGGCGCCCTCGAGCGGATCGCATGCGAGGTCGCTTTGAGGAAGAAGCGCCTTGTGTTGTTCACCAACCCAACTGCGCAGAATCCAACCGGCAAGACGATGTCGCGGTCACGGATCAAGGACATTGCCGTTATTTGCCAGCGCCAAGACATATTGGTAATCGAAGACGACGTGTACGCAGCCTTCGCTGCACGTGATCGCATTTGCTTTCTCGATTTAGCGCCTGAACGAACCTATTACATAAACAGCTTCGCGAAGCTGCTCACACCAGGGCTGCGCCTTGGTGTTCTGATTGCCCCGTCTCATCAGCTGGACAATCTGGTGCGCGTGCTCCGTGCACAAGGTGCAACTGACTCTCCGATATCCAGGCTTGTGATACACAAATGGATAGAGGATGGTGTGGCATCACACATCTCGAAAACCACAAGCGCGGAAGCGGCTGTTCGAAACAAGGTAGCAGCTTCGATCTTCGCCTCGGTTAGCGATGCGTGGATCGGCAGCGGGTTCCACATGTTTCTGTCGATGCGCCACTCTGCGGCGGTCGCACTCGCCAACGCAGCCCGCGAACGCGGGATCATGGTCACCGATCCTGCGGTCTCTCTGTCGGACGGACATGATCAAAGCGGCATTCGCCTTTGCTTGGGTGCGCCCACCCGCCTCGAACTTAGCGAAGCGTTAAGGGAGATTGCCGCTCTGCAAGTTCAACTGGGGCAGGGGACGAAGGCGGCGGCAAAAGACCTCGAGGACAACATGAATGCTTAAGGTGGGCTCGAGAAAGGGTGTTTGCATGCTTGACGTCCTTTCACTTCGCTCCCGATTGCCGGGCCGGCCGCAAACTTTTGTGTTCCGAAGCGAAGCTGCCATCGCAATTGAGTGCGCAAACGGTTCACATTGAGGAGTTGGAGACGGCCTGGCCAAGCTGAAGGACTACCCGAACCTCAACCGCCCAGAAGGGTTGTGTGGCCTTGCCCGCGCGGAAAAGTCTCATGTGGCTCAGACAGAAGGGATAGGTGATAATGGATCTCTGCACACTGATTGACCGCAATGCGGCGTTTGCTCCAAACAAGCCCGCAATTCATTTCGAAGGCGACACCCTGAGCTACGCCGCTTTGCGCCGACGCATCGAGCAGGCCGCGCGCGCCCTGAATAAAGAGCTTGGAATCACTAAAGGCGACCGCGTCGCCATCCTCAGCCTGAACCGGCCCGAGTATCTAATTCTTCTCTATGCCTGTGCGCGTCTTGGCGCAATTTTACTGCCTTTGAATTGGCGGCTCGCGCCGGCTGAGCAGCTCTTCATCTTATCCAACGCAGCAGCAAAGGTGCTAGTGGTCGAACAGACGTTCAACGCGCTTCTACCGCATCTGGCACACACACTGCCCGACACCTCGGTCGTCGGTCTGGACTTCACGCCCCCTGGCGGGAGCACATGGGGTAACCTGTTGGCGCAAGGCAGCGGAGATAGCCGCAATCCACAGGCTAACTTGAGCTGCCCGCTTATGGTCGTCTACACTTCTGGCACTACCGGGCGTCCGAAAGGCGCGGTCCTCCGACAAGAAGCATTGCTATGGAACGGGGTGATGAGTCAGCACATGCATTCTCTGACGTCGGCAGATCATGTGCTCTCGGTATTGCCGTTCTTTCACGTGGGCGGGCTCAACATTCAGACCACTCCGGCTCTGCACCATGGTGCGATGGTCACTATCCATTCCCGATTTGCGGCAGGCGCGACTATTGCTGCTATCGAGCACCATCGGCCAACGCTTACGGCATTGGTACCGACGGCCCTCCAAACATTGACCGAACACGCCGGATGGTCGACGGCCGACCTGTCCTCCTTGAAGGCTGTTTCAACCGGCTCGACGATCGTGTCTCAGGCCCTAATCGAACGCGTTGCCGCGCGTGGGGTACCGGTCCTGCAGGTCTATGGCTCCACAGAAACGTGTCCCATCGCCATCTATACGAGGCTTGGGGGTGATATCTCGCGCTATGGCTCCACCGGCCTTCCGGGCCTATGCTGCGAGGCGATGATCATCGATGACGCGGGCGAGGAGTTGCCGGCGGGCGCCCTCGGCGAAATCGCAGTGCGCGGCCCGAATGTTTTCTGTGAATATTGGGGCGATCAACAAGCGACCCGTGAGGCGCTGCGCGGCGGCTGGTATCGCACTGGAGACATCGGGCACTGCGATACCGACGGTCATTATTGGGTCTGCGATCGCAAAAAGAACGTCATCATTTCCGGCGGAGAAAACATCTATCCGGCCGAAGTCGAGCGTGTACTTGTGGAGCATCCTGATGTCGCGGAATGCGCCGTTGTCGGTCGGCCGGATTCACGCTGGGGCGAAGTGCCGGTCGCCTATGTGGTCAGGCGGGCAGAGGCACCGATCGAAGCGGAAGCACTGGCAACGCATGTGCAGTCGCAGGTCGCGCGCTTCAAGGTCCCGCGGGAGTTCATTTTCACGAGAGAATTGCCGCGAACTGCGTTGGGCAAGATTCAGCACTCGATTTTGAAAGAGCTTGAATCGCGGTCAAGCGAGCAAGAAGGCGGCAACTGATGATCGGGGCGTCAAGGGAACTGGCCTTCCTTTCCGGTTTGCCAGTGGACTGCCATTCAACATGTATAAAACCGGGTGCTCACGGATGCCGGTCAGTACGGGTCAGTAGGGTAGTCGATGAGTCGACAGTCGATTTCATTACAGAGCTGATCAGGGCGGCACACGAAACCCCTTTCTGTGCCGGACTGGCAGTCGTTTCGGACAGCTGAGCATCGGGCATGATCACGACGATCAGCGTAAGCATCCGAGCAGCCACGCGGCATCTTTACCCGCGGGTTAGTGCAAATCGTTCTATAGTTATGAGGCGTGGTTCGCCGTGGAGCGCCTGGCGCAGGAGGCGATCAGGTTTTCTTCAGCGCTTCGGTGCTTGCCAGCCGCGCTTCCACCTGGAGCCGTGCCGCGCGTTCGGCCAGTAGCGCCGAATGGGCGCTGGCAAAACCGATTTGGATGCAGGAGCGATCCTACTCTGCGCCTCAGCGGCTACATCGATCACGGTCAAGTACGTCGCGACGCGCTCCCATCCTGGGACGATTTGCAGCAAGTGCGGGTTGGCTGTTTCCGCCAGCATGGTCTATGGAAGAGTCGCATCGTGCGAATACAGCCAAGACGCTCGGCATTGCAGCGGTAAATAGTCCTTCGGTGGATAATGGGATGCATTCAGAAAGCGTTGTTGAGAAGATTCGGTTGGGACGATTTCTCGTCAGGTGGCGCGGCGGCGGGGTCGCAGCCTACATTGTCGCCGCGATAGTCACCTCGTGCGTTCTTGCGTTGAGATTGGCACTGGCCGAACAAATCGGCGATGGCCTTCTTCTCCTCTCGTTCATCCCTGCCATCCTCGCCCTGACGCTGGTCGGCAGCCGGAATGCGATCCTCTTTGCGGCCGGGCTGTCGCTTTTTGCTGCGGTCTTCCTTCAACGAATCAGGAGTGTCGACGGTCCGAGTGTCATGGAACTGGCGGTCTTCGGGTTGGCAGTGCTTCTGATCGCGGCGCTGGGAGAAGTCCTTCAGGCGGTCAAACGCGACGTTGTACGGGCCGAGGACGTCGTCAAGGCTCGCGACGCACATCTGAGGTCGATCTTGGATACGGTTCCGGACGCCACCGTGGTCAGTGCCAGCGATGGTACCATCGTCTCCTTCAACGCCGCGGCCGTCCGGCAGTTCGGATATGCGGAAGCTGAGGTCATCGGCGAGAACCTGCGCATCCTGATGCCGGAACCCTATCGCCACGAACACGACGGGTACATGCAGCGTTACCTAAGAACTGGCGAAAAGCGCATCATCGGTATCGATCGTGTCGTCTCTGGGCAACGGAAGGATGGATCGACGTTTCCGATGAAACTCGCTGTGGGGGAGATGCAGTCAGGCGGTGAGAGGTTCTTCACAGGCTTCATCAGAGACCTCACGGAGCGGGAGGAGTCCGCCGCGAGGCTCGAACAAATCCAGGCCGAACTCGCGCGGCTCGCCCGCCTTAACGAGATGGGCGAAATGGCTTCGACACTCGCGCACGAACTGAACCAGCCGTTGTCGGCGATCGCCAACTACTCGCACGGATGTGTGAGGCTGTTGCGTGACATGGACGATGCCGTCGCAACCCGGATGCGCGAGGCGCTTGAAGAGGTGGCAGGCCAGTCTCTGCGGGCCGGTCAGATCATCAAGCATCTCAGGGAATTCGTCACTAAGGGCGAGACGGAAAAGGCGCCGGACGACATCCGAAAATTGGTGGAGGAGGCCGCGGCGCTGGCGTTGGTCGGTTCCCGCGAGCAGGGGGTGCGGACGGTGTTCGAATATCTGCCCGGCGCCGAAATGGTGATGGTGGACCGGATCCAGGTCCAGCAGGTCCTCATCAACTTGATGCGCAATGCGATCGAGGCGATGCGCCACGTCGACCGCCGAGCGCTGACGATCCGCACGATGCCGGCCGACCCGGGGGAGGTTGCCGTCGTCGTCGAAGACACGGGCGGAGGCATTCCGGAGGAAATCTCCGGCCAGCTCTTCAAGCCATTCGTCACGACCAAAGCCAGCGGAATGGGCATCGGACTGTCCATTTCGAAACGCATCGTCGAGGCGCATGGCGGTGAGATGACCGTATCGGAAAATGCGGCCGGGGGAGCCACCTTCCGGTTCACGCTTCCGGCCTATGTAGATGAACGGATCGATGTCGATGACTGATTATACGGTTCACATTGTTGACGACGAAGAGGCGGTCAGGAAGTCGCTTGCGTTCATGCTGACGATGAATGGCTTCGCGGTCAAAATGCATCAGTCGGCTGAGGCCTTCCTCGTCTTCGCACCGGACGTCAGAAACGGGATCCTCGTGACGGACCTGAGAATGCCGGAAATGTCCGGCGTCGATCTGCTGCGCAACCTCGGCGAGCGCAAGATCAAGATACCTTCGATCGTGATCACCGGTCACGGCGACGTGCCCATGGCGGTGGAGGCCATGAAGGCCGGGGCGGTGGATTTCATCGAAAAGCCTTTCGAGGATTCGGTGATCATCGAGGCGATAGAGAAAGCATCTGAACATCTGGCCCTTCCGGAAGCCTACGCCGAGGAGGTGGTCGACATTCAGGCGCGCCTGCAGACTCTCAGCGAAAGAGAACGCCAGGTGCTCGCGGCCGTCGTCGCCGGCCTTCCAAACAAATCAATCGCCTATGACCTCGATATCAGCCCACGGACGGTTGAGGTGCACCGCGCCAATGTGATGGCTAAAATGAAGGCGAAGAGCCTCGCCCATCTCGTGCGAATGGCTCTCGCCGCAGGCTTCGGTCCTTCCTGATTTATATCGAGTTGATCTCGCGCAATGCGTCGCATCGCCGCAAGCGCTGTAGTGCCGGTTCATGGCTGCCACAAACGCGCCAATGAGCGAGATTTCGAATTGTCAGGCGGAAGAAGCATTATCGTCGTTGCAGCGGACCAGGGGCTCCGACGATCTGTGGCGTTCGCGCTCGAGGTCGAAGGATATTCGACCGAGTCCTACGAGACCGTGCAAAAGGCCGAAGATTCTTCCAAGGGGGCGCTCTGCACGATTGTCGACGATGAGATACTAAGGTCAGAGCCGCAGGCCACCACTCAATTCCTCAAGAAACTCGGAGCCCGGGGCATCCTGCTAGTCGATGGCCTGTCGGCCCTTCAGCCAAATGTCGGCAACGCGATATTGACGAAGCCGTTTACCGGCCCCGACCTGCTAGGCGTGATCAACAGCCTGATCGAAGCGGCTAAGTAATTTCCCTTAGTGATCTAACCGAATTTCTCCCGGCTCTGGGAATTGCCAATCTATCCCCACACCGAACAGGGGATAAAGAGATGTACGCCGCTGCACAACCCAAGGAACACGCCGAAGACGTTACACTGACCCAGATTGCTGGGCCGCATCTTGTCGCCACCTACAGGGCCGATCGTGAGATCTATGCTGAAGGCGATTTGATCGAGAAGTGCTACCAGGTTTCTACTGGAGCGGTGCGTGTCTACCGCCTGCTCTCGGACGGACGGCGACAGGTCGTATCCTTTCATTTCCCGGGGGAGATGTTCGGCTTCGAAGCAGGTCTCAGCCATTGCTTTTTCGCCGAGGCGACCACGGAAACGACACTGGCTGTCTTCGGCCGCAGACAGATGCAAGAGCGTTCGCGGGACCTTCTCGCGCTCGCCCTGACCGGGATGGCGCGAGCCCAGCAGCATCTGCTGGTTATCGGCAGGCAATGTGCGGTGGAGCGGATTGCCGCATTTCTCGTCGACCTTTGCGAGCGTCAAGGCGGCGGCAGACAGTTGCGATTGCCAATGTCGCGGCAAGACATTGCAGACTATCTCGGCCTTACCATCGAAACGGTATCGCGCGTCGTGACAAGGCTGAAGGAGCGCAGCGTGATCGTCCTGCGGGACACACGGACAATCGACATCATGAAGCCTGACGCTCTCCATTCGCTTTGCAACTGAGCCTGCCTGAGAGTCTGCATGCAGACCCTCCTCTGGCTCTCTGTAGATGCCGGCCATACATCGTGCCGGTCACCTATGCGCACTCCGGCAACTGCCTCTACTGCTTTTCCATGCCGGGCCAGAAAATCGACTGGATGCGCAGCAACTCCAACATTTCCCTCCAGGTCGACGAGTTTGCTACCAATCGCCAGTGGAAGAGCGTGGTCGTTACGGGCCGGTACCGCGAGCTACCAGCGGCGCAGGGCCGCCGCAGCGAGTGCATTCACGCCTGGTCCCTCCTCGAAAAGAAAGCTAACTGGTGGGAACCAGGGGGACTTAGACCAGTTCCGCAGGCGATTTCAGCGTCTCCACACATTTTCTTTTGCGTGGACATAGAGGAAATGACCGGCCGTGCAGCCCGAGAGGGCGAGCGTTAGCCGCACCAATCAGCGCTACTGTATGCGACGTACTCCGCGCCCAGATTGCATCATTTCAAATTCCTAGAGCTTCCTGACACGGACCAAATTACGGCCGGCTGCCTGATCCCGCGATCAGGAGCCTGCGGACGTGTTTCCGATGTCGTGGCCACTCACCGCTGCGCATGAGGACGAGCGTCATTGCTATCACGTCTCGGCCTTCGCTGCAGGCTCCCTTGGGCGGCCTCCGAGGAATGCATGGCGAGCGCTCCAACTGTCTTGATCTGAATCAAGGTACCGAAGACCCGGCTCTGGCAATTCTCGGAAGACTTCGGCGGCTTGCATGCAGGCGTGCGCCAGTCAGCGTTTAGAAAAGAGTTGCGACATGAAACACACAGTCGAGATGGTCGTGCTTGCCGTCGGCGCCTTCCTGGCGCTGGTCGGAGCCGGCTTTGCCCAGGACCGCTTGTTCGGCGCGCATATGTGGGTGCTGTTCTTCGTGCTGCTCGGCGGCACGCTGGTGCTGATGCGCCGCGTCGACTTCCGGCCGGTGGCCGCGGGTTGCGGCGCCCCTCGGACCGAATATTTCGACGAGGTCGTGAAATACGGCGTCATCGCGACGGTGTTCTGGGGCGTCGTCGGCTTCCTCGTCGGCGTCGTCGTCGCCTTGCAGCTCGCCTTTCCCGATCTCAATGTCGAACCCTGGTTCAACTTCGGTCGCATACGGCCGCTCCACACCTCGGCGGTGATCTTCGCATTCGGCGGCAATGCCTTGATCGCCACGTCCTTCTATGTGGTTCAGCGCACGAGCCGCGCGCGTCTCTTCGGCGGCGATCTCGGTTGGTTCGTGTTCTGGGGCTACCAGCTTTTCATCGTGCTTGCCGCGACGGGCTATCTGCTCGGGATTACCCAGAGCCGCGAATATGCGGAGCCGGAATGGTACGTCGACCTCTGGCTGACGATCGTATGGGTCGCCTATCTCGTCGCTTTTCTCGGCACGATCCTGAAGCGCAAGGAGCCGCACATCTATGTGGCGAACTGGTTCTATCTCGCCTTCATCATCACCATCGCGATGCTGCACGTGGTCAACAACCTGGCAGTGCCGGTGTCCTTCCTCGGCTCCAAGAGCTATTCGGCTTTCTCTGGGGTGCAGGACGCGTTGACGCAGTGGTGGTACGGCCACAACGCAGTCGGCTTCTTCCTGACGGCCGGCTTCCTGGCGATGATGTACTACTTCATCCCCAAGCAGGTGAATCGCCCCGTCTATTCCTACCGCTTGTCGATCATCCACTTCTGGGCGCTGGTCTTCATGTATATCTGGGCGGGTCCCCACCACCTGCACTACACGGCGCTGCCGGATTGGGCGCAGACGCTCGGCATGGTCTTCTCCGTCATGCTGTGGATGCCCTCCTGGGGCGGGATGATCAACGGCTTGATGACGCTGTCGGGCGCCTGGGACAAGATCCGCACGGACCCGGTCGTCCGCATGATGGTCATGGCCGTCGCCTTTTACGGCATGGCGACCTTCGAAGGACCGATGATGTCGATCAAGACGGTCAATTCGCTCAGCCACTACACCGACTGGACCATCGGCCACGTGCATTCGGGTGCGCTCGGCTGGAACGGCCTGGTCACCTTCGGTGCCATCTATTACCTGGTGCCGAAGCTGTGGAAGCGCGAGCGGCTTTACAGCCTGCGCATGGTAAACTGGCACTTCTGGCTCGCGACCCTCGGCATCGTCGTCTACGCCGCCACGATGTGGGTTGCCGGCATCCAGCAGGGGCTGATGTGGCGCGAGTATGACGACCAGGGCTTCCTCGTCTATTCCTTCGCGGAATCGGTCGCAGCGATGTTCCCTTACTACGTCATGCGTGCCGCGGGCGGCGCCCTGTTCCTCGCCGGTGCACTCATCATGGCCCTCAACGTAACAATGACCATCCTCGGCCGTGTCGATGAAGCAGCGACCCCGGATGCCGCGCCGATGCAGGCGCCCGCGGAATAGGAGGGCAGAATCCATGTCCATTCTCGACAAACACGCGCTACTCGAACGCAACGCCACTTTGCTGCTCGTCGGCTCCCTGCTCGTCGTCTCGATCGGCGGGATCGTAGAAATCGCGCCGCTCTTCTATCTCGAAAACACCATCGAGAAGGTCGAGGGCATGAGGCCCTATTCGCCGCTGGAGCTCGCCGGGCGTGACATCTACATCCGTGAGGGCTGTTACGTCTGCCACAGCCAAATGATCCGCCCGTTCCGCGACGAGGTGGAACGATACGGCCACTACTCGCTGGCGGCGGAGTCAATGTACGACCATCCGTTCCAATGGGGGTCGAAACGCACGGGGCCGGACCTCGCCCGCGTCGGCGACCGCTACTCCAATGAATGGCACGTCCAGCACATCGTCGAGCCGCGCTCGGTCGTGCCGGAATCGGTGATGCCGAGCTATGCCTTCCTCAAGGAAACGCCGCTAGAGGTGAAGAATGTTGCCATGAACCTCAAGGCGAACAGGGCGGTCGGCGTGCCCTATACGGACGAGATGATCGACAACGCGGCAGCGGACCTGAAGGCTCAGGCCGACCCGAATGTCGACGCTTCCGGCGTCGAGTCCCGCTATCCAAAGGCCAAGCTCGGCGACTTCGACGGCGATCCGCAGAAACTGACGGAGATGGACGCGCTCATCGCCTATCTCCAGATGCTCGGCACCCTCGTCGACTTCTCCACCTATGACGACACAACCGGATATCGCTGAGGGGAACGCACATGGAAACCTACACGGCCATGCGCCATTTCGCCGATAGCTGGGGACTCCTAGCCATGACCCTCTTCTTTCTCGGAGTCGTCCTTTTCATTTTCCGGCCGGGCGCCAAGAAGACCGCCGTTCAGGCCTCTGCCATCCCCCTGAAGGAGGACTGATCCATGGCGGACAGGCATAAGCACGTTGACGAGGTCAGCGGCGTAGAAACCACTGGGCACGAATGGGACGGCATCCGGGAACTCAACAGTCCGATGCCGCGTTGGTGGGTCTACACCTTCTATGCGACCATTGTCTGGGCGATCGGATACGCCATCGCCTATCCCTCATGGCCAATGTCGACGGAGGCGACCAAGGGTGTGCTCGGCTATTCGAGCCGCGCCGAGGTCACCGCGGAACTGACCGACGCTAAGGCAGCGCAGGCCGGCAACGTTGATCGCATCGCCTCCGACACGATCGAGGAGATCATGGCGGATCCGCAACTGAGGCAGTTCGCGATGTCGGCCGGCGCGTCCGCCTTCAAAGTGAACTGTGCGCAATGCCACGGCTCAGGCGCGACCGGTGGCAAGGGCTTCCCGAACCTGAATGACGACGATTGGCTCTGGGGCGGCAAGCCCGAGCAGATCTACCAGACGATCGCGCATGGCATCCGCCACGCAGGAGACGGCGAGACCCGCGTTTCGGAAATGCCGGCCTTCGGTGACATGTTGGCGCCCGAAGAGATCCGCGCGACCGCAGCATATGTGGCGAGCCTCACCGGAACACCATCCAGCTCGGCGCTGGTGGAATCTGGCAAGCAGCTCTTCGCCGATAATTGCGCCTCTTGCCATGGCGCGGATGCCGAAGGCAGCCGCGAAATGGGGGCGCCCAACCTCGCCGACGCGATCTGGCTGAAGGGTGAGGGGGAGCAGGCGATTGTCGATCAGATGCGCTCGCCGAAGCATGGCGTCATGCCCGCCTGGCTGCAGCGCATCGGCGATCCGGTGGTGAAAGAGCTTGCGGTCTTCGTCCATTCGCTGGGCGGCGGCGAGTAGAAGCACAGCGACAACTCCGGCGGCCGCGCGAAAGCAGTGCGGCCGCCGATCGACACTAGTGCGATGCGAACTGCTGCCTCGCCGGGACTTCAATCCATTGTGATTCAAACGCCGGCTGTCGCATGGCTCCATCCCGGGCGAAGGCGCAATGCGAATGGCGTGCCTCACAGCCGGTGGCGGCGCTCGTCGCCAGACTTGACGCAGATCAAGGCGCACAACCGCCACATGGCGCAAAACCCGTCTGACAATTGAGTTCTAGTCGGGTCTGTTCAAATGCTTCACCAGCCCGCCCAAGCTGGCTCCGTCGAGCGGCTCGAAGCCGAGCCCGTCAATGCCGCGCGTCACCGCAGGCCCCTTTACGAGAAGCGGCGGAAGATTTTCCCCAAGCGAGCCGAGGGCCGCTTCCGCCGGTTCAAGTGGCTGGTGATGCTGGTGACGCTCGGCATCTACTATCTGACGCCCTGGATCCGCTGGGACCGCGGTGCGCATGCGCCCGACCAGGCCGTTCTGATCGACCTTGCGGCGCGGCGGTTCTACTTCTTCTTTATCGAGATCTGGCCCCAGGAATTCTTTTTCGTCGCCGGGCTCCTCGTCATGGCGGGCTTCGGCCTTTTCCTGGTGACCTCGGCGGTCGGGCGGGCGTGGTGCGGCTACGCCTGTCCGCAAACCGTATGGATCGATCTCTATCTGGTGATCGAGCGCTTCATCGAAGGCGGCCGCAATGCCCGCATACGGCTCGACGCTGGACCATGGACGCTCGACAAGCTTCGCAAGCGTGTTGCCAAGCATGCGATCTGGCTGGTGATCGGCGTTGCGACGGGCGGCGCCTGGATATTCTATTTCGCCGACGCTCCCACGCTCCTCAAGAGCTTCGTCGCTCTTCAAGCGCCGCCGGCCGCCTACATGACGGTGGCGATCCTTACCGCCACAACCTACGTATTCGGCGGTCTCATGCGCGAGCAGGTCTGCACCTATGTGTGCCCCTGGCCGCGCATCCAGGCTGCGATGCTCGATGAAAGCTCACTCGTCGTCACCTATAACGACTGGCGCGGCGAGACGCGTTCACGGCATGCCAAGAAGGCAGCCGCAGCCGGCGAGGTGGTCGGCGACTGCGTCGATTGCAATGCCTGCGGTGCGGTTTGTCCCATGGGGATCGATATCCGTGACGGCCAGCAACTTGAATGCATCACCTGTGCGCTCTGCATCGATGCCTGTGACGGCGTCATGGACAAGCTCGGCCGCGAACGCGGTTTGATCTCCTATGCGACCCTCAGCGACTATGCCGCCAACATGGCTCTTGCCACTGATGGCGGTGCGACTGCGATCGAACCCCGGCGCGTGCGCGGCGCCAACGGCGCCTTCGTTGACGGCATCAGGCATTTCGATTGGCGGATCATCTTCCGCCCGCGTGTCCTTGTCTATTTCGGCGTCTGGGTGCTCGTTGGCCTCGGCCTGCTCTACGCGCTCGTCTCACGCGACAGGCTGGAGCTGAACGTTCTGCATGACCGCAACCCGCAATATGTCGTCGAGTCCGACGGGTCCGTCCGCAACGGCTACATGATCAAGCTGCTCAATATGATCCCCGAGCAGCGGCGCATTACGCTCACTCTCGAAGGGATGCCGTCGGCGCAGATGCGGATTGCAGGCCAGGCGCAGGGCGATGGTCGCAGCTTTCCAGTTGCCGTCGATCCGGACAAGGTCACGTCGCTCAAGGTGTTCGTCACCGTGCCGAAAGCAAAGCTTCTAGAGGCCGAGCAAGGCTTCTCTTTCAGAGTCGAAGACCCTTCCAGTCACGAGCGGGATGTCTACCGCGCGAATTTCAATCAACCCGCAGCAGCAAGGTGAGCCGCTATGATCCGCCAACGCAGTGAACCGCGTCGCTTTACGGGAGGGCATATGGTGGCGGTGATGGCGCTGTTCTTCGGCACCATCATCTCCGTAAACTTTATCATGGCCTGGAATGCCAGCCGAAGCTGGAGCGGCCTCGTCGTCGAGAACGCCTACGTCGCCAGTCAGCAGTTCAATGGCAAGGTGGCCGAGACACGCGCCTTTGCGGCTAGCGGCGTCAAGGGCGAACTTATCGCTGAGAACGGCCTCCGTTACGTGTTGACCCGCAGGGGTGAGCCGGAACGGACGGTCGATCAGGTTGTCGCAGTGCTCAAACGGCCTGTCGAGGCTCATGAGGATGTTCGCGTCGAGCTCACTCGCGACGGTGAGGGCGTGTTCGTTTCGACGCAGGCACTCAAACCGGGGCAGTGGATCGCGGACGTAACGTCCAAGGCGGGCGGAGCGCTCGTCTACCGCCAGGCCATTCGTTTCATCGCAGCGGGAGAGGGCCAATGAGCTGCTGTGCCACGCCCGTCGGCGCCACCCTTATTGCCGAAGCGGCGGGGCAGCGGCTGCCCCCTTCCGAGGAGCTGTGGCTCGCAAGCCGGGCGCTTGGGAACGGTTTGCGCCAGACGGATCTCAGCGTGCCGGGCATTCACTGCGGCGCATGCATCACAACGCTCGAGACGGCATTGCGGGCGAGACCCGAAGTCGAGCGGGCGCGCGTCAATCTCTCCTCCCGACGCGTTTCGATCATTTGGCAGGAGGAAACCGCCGGCAAGCGAAGCGATCCTCGAGAACTCGTGCGCGCCATCGGCGAGCGCGGCTACGAGGTGCATCTTTTCACCCCTGGCGAGGAAGGGGGCGATGCCCTCCTGACGCAGTTGATCCGGGCGGTCGCCGTTTCGGGCTTTGCTGCGGCCAACATCATGCTGCTTTCCGTGTCCGTCTGGTCGGGCGCGGACGCGGCAACACGCGACCTCTTTCATTGGATTTCAGCCATGATCGCGGGGCCGACGCTGATCTATGCGGGCCGCTTTTTCTATCAGTCTGCCTGGAATGCGCTGCGCCACGGACGGACCAACATGGATGTGCCAATCGCCCTTGCGGTCACACTCTCCTATGGCATGTCCCTCTACGAGACGATTGGCCATGGAGAGCATGCCTGGTTCGACGCGTCCGTCACTCTTCTGTTCTTCTTGCTCATCGGTCGCACGCTCGACCATATGATGCGCGGCCGCGCCCGTTCCGCGATCAGCGGCCTCGCGCGGCTGTCGCCGCGTGGCGCGACGATCCTCAACTCCTACGGTTCGCGGGAATACCGCCCCACAAGCGACATCGAGGCTGGCGAGCGCCTGATGATCGCTGCCGGCGAGCGAATACCGGTCGACGGATGCGTGGTTTCGGGCACCAGCGACCTCGACCGCGCGGTCGTCAACGGGGAGAGCGCGCCGGTCGCAATCGGCGCCGGCGATGCCGTCGAGGCCGGCTCGCTCAACCTTACAGGACCTCTGGTGCTTGAGGCGACGGCGAGCGCGCGCAATTCCTTCCTGGCCGAGATCACGGGGCTGATGGAGGCGGCTGAAGGTGGGCGAGCCCGCTATCGCCGAATCGCCGACCGTGCCGCCAGATATTATTCGCCGGTAGTCCATCTGCTTGCCCTTTTGACCTTCATTGGCTGGATGATCATCGAAGGGGATGTCCGCCATGCGATGCTGATTGCCGTTGCCGTCCTTATCATCACATGCCCCTGTGCACTTGGACTTGCGGTGCCTGTCGTGCAGGTGGTCGCCGCCGGACGGCTCTTTCAGGGCGGCGTCATGGTCAAGGACGGCTCTGCCATGGAGCGGCTCGCCGAGATCGATACGGTGCTGCTCGACAAGACCGGAACGCTGACGGTCGGCAGGCCCCGGCTGGTGAACACAGCGGAAATTGCGACCGATGCCCTTGCCATGGCCGCTGCGCTTGCCGTGCACTCAAGACACCCGATCGCAACGGCGATCCAGGATGCCGCAACGCGAGTGTCGCCGCTCGAGGCCGAGATCCGGGAGATTCCCGGCGCAGGGATCGAAGCTGAGACTACAGGCGGTGTGTATCGGCTCGGCAGCCGGAACTTGGCGACTGATGGGCTGGGTTCAGGAAGCGGGCAATCGGAGGCGGTCCTCTCTCTTGATCGGCGGGAGCTTGCATGCTTTCGCTTCGAGGATCGTCTGCGTCCGGCAACCGCGAGCGCGATTGACCAAATCGGCGAAATGGGACTGGCGGTCGGAATCTTGTCCGGCGACCGCCAGCCGGTCGTACAGGCATTCGCCGAGCAATTGGAGATCAAGGACTGGAAGGCCGAACTGTCGCCTCGCGACAAGGTCCAAGTCTGCGCTGACGCCGCTGAGAACGGTCGCAGGATCCTGATGGTAGGCGACGGCATCAATGACGCGCCGGCTTTGCGTGCGGCTCATGTTTCGATGGCGCCGGCGACTGCGGCCGACGTGGGCCGGCAGGCGGCGGATTTCGTGTTTATGCATCAGCCGCTGACCGCCGTCCCCTTCGCGATCGAGACGTCGCGCCGGGCGGGCCGATTGATCCGCCAGAATTTTACGTTGGCAATCGCCTACAACCTGATCGCAGTGCCGATTGCCATCCTCGGCTATGCCACGCCGCTCGTAGCGGCGATCGCGATGTCCACTTCATCGCTGATCGTTGTCGCCAATGCCTTGCGACTAGCCGCTCCCGCATCATCAAACCTGCCTGATCGATCAGAGCTAGCTGCACCTCAGCCTTCAGGAGTGGGAGGATGAACACGCTCGTCTATCTCATTCCGATCGCATTGGTTCTGGGCGGCCTCGGGCTTGTCGCGTTCCTCTGGTCGGTGAAGAGCGGACAATATGAAGACTTGGAAGGTGCTTCCTGGCGTGTCCTCGACGACGGCGACGGCGGGCCGCATACATGACGGCTTTTCCCTGTTTGACCGGCGTCAACAAGCGTTGTCTCCGGACGGCTAAACTGATCTGATCCTTGTTGAGGCTTGTGCACATGAACACGCTGCAATTGACTTCGAGGGCTAGGGCCATCCTCGTCCGCTCCCGTTTCTTCGCGCGGCTGCCGCAGTCCACTGTCGAGGACGTTCTCAAGAGTGCGTCGGTATGTGCATACGAAGAGCGTGACGTCCTGTTCCGGCAGGACGATAATGTCGACGATGTTTTCTTCGTGCTTTCCGGGCTGGTTCGGCTTTGTCGCATTGGAAAGGACGGGCGCGAAGCGGATGTAGCTTTATTCCCGGAAGGTGAGATGTTCGCAGAGACTGCAATGTTTCTTGGGCAACGCGCCACGGCGAGCGCGGTTGCAGCCGAAAGATCGGTTATTGTCAGGCTGAATGGCGGCAAGCTTCAACAGCTCGCCGCGACGGATCACGAAGTTGCGCAGGCGTTGATCGAGCACCTTTGCTACCGCGGCAAGATGACGGAAGATTTGCTCGCAGAAGATCGCTTGCTCACCGCCACGCAACGCGTCGCGAACTTCATTCTCAGTCATTGTCCCAAGGACTCGACTAGTTTCCGCCTGCCGTTTCAGAAGAATGTCCTCGCGGGCAAGCTCGGCCTCGCTCCGGAAGGTCTCTCGCGCGCCTTTTCGACGCTGCGCCAGTCGGGAGTGATGGTAAGAGGTCGATTGATCGAGATCCACGACCGGCACGCGCTCGAACAGTTCTGACGCGGCAGTTGAGGCGGTCAAGCGCGTGGCAGACTTGCATCAAGGCTGGCTACATGTTGGACGGTAAACATGTTTTCGGCTCTACCCTTCAATTCGTCTCCATGGTCGCTCTGTCCTTCTTCTCGTCACTCTCCTGATCCTGCTGACGCCACGGCCGACGAACACCGTCCTGGCCACATGCGGGGCATCGCTCGGTATTCGACGGGCAGCGATAATGCCCTTTGCGGAAACAATGGGTTATATCCTGGCCCAATTAACTTCTTCAATGCTTTCTGTCGGACAGCGGAATGCCCCGTAGGTGACCTCGCGGCGGCGCGACTGGGTGCGGTCCTACGTGCCGGTGACCTTCAGCCAGAACGGCTATGCTGTGTCAGCAATGTCGACAGGCTGCCTGAGGCTCTGCCGGCAATCTATCGCGGCCTGGTAAGATAGGCGGGCCGTGAGACGGAAGGCCCGGCATGCGCGTACATGCCGGGCCCTCTCTATTCTTGGCTTTAAAGCGTAGGTCTTCAGGCGGCCTTGCTGTGCGTCCGCCCCGATTGCTCGATATAGGCATCGAAAGCGGCAGCGGCTGCACGGACGAGGAAGCGTCCTCCCTCGCGAAGCCAAATGACGCCATCGGCGTTTTCGAGGACGCCGTCGTTTTCGAGCATGGCGAGCTTGGCGTTGCCACGCAGCAGCATCTGCGGATCGAAGCCGTGCGCCGCGGTGAGCTCGGGGACATCGACCCCGAAATCGCACATCAGCCGCTCGATGATCGCTGCCCGCAGCCTGTCCTCGGCCGTCATCCGATAGCCTCTCACCGTTGCAAGCCGACCCGACGCTATGCACTGGGAATAGAGGCCGGGCGGCACCTCGTTCTGCACATAGCCGTTCTTCATCCGCCCTATTGCCGAGGCGCCGAGACCCATGAGGATCTCGCAGGCATCCGTGGTGTAGCCTTGGAAGTTGCGATGCAATTGGCCGTTCGCCTGCGCGATCGCCAGGCTGTCGCCTGGGCGAGCGAAATGATCAAGGCCGATGCGGCGGTAGCCGGCTGCAACGAGTGTTGCGGCAATGGCCTCGGCCTGGACGACGCGGTCTTCCGCATTGGCTAGCGCCTTTTCGTCAATCAGCTTCTGATGCTTCTTGAAGGATGGGACATGGGCATAGCCGAAGACGGCGAAGCGCTCGGGACCCATCCGGATCGCCGCCTCAGCGGTCGCGATGCAGGATTCGACCCTCTGGTGCGGCAGGCCGTAGATGAGATCGAAGTTGATGCTGTGAACACCTGCCTTGCGCAGCCGCGTGACCGCCTCCATCGTCTGCTCTTCGCTTTGAATGCGATTGATTGCCTTCTGTACGACCGGATCGAAGCTCTGGACCCCGAGGCTCGCCCGGCGAACACCGGCTTCGCCGAGAGCCGTCGCCATTGCCGGCTCGAGCGTTCGCGGGTCGATCTCCACCGCGATTTCAGCGGCGCTCTCGAACTCGAATCGCTCACGCAGGAGTGCTATCAGCGACCGGAACTCCTCCGGCTGCATGATAGTTGGAGTGCCCCCGCCGAAATGCACGTGATCGATGCTAAGCGGCGCTCGCGTCTTTGCCGAGACTAGACGGACCTCCTCGCGAAGCATGTCGACATAGTCGAGGATTGGCTGGTCGCGCTGGGTGATCGTCGTATGGCAGCCGCAGTACCAGCACATCGATCGACAGAAGGGGATGTGCAGGTAGAGCGACACCGGCTTTCCCGGCGGGGTGGCTGCGAGCCAGTCCCCATAGGTGCAGGCGTCAATGGCGGGCGAAAAGTGGGGCGCGGTCGGATAACTCGTGTAGCGGGGCAGGCGTGCCTCGCCGTATTTCGCGACAAGGGATGGCTGCATGGAAGCGTCCTTCTGGTGCGGGGAACATGATCGATCACCATCCTAGAGGCGCACCGGGCCTTTCTCTTTGAGCAATGTCAAGGAATGGGATAAAGCCGTTTCTCGCAATTGTTTGCTCAGCGTCAAATTGTGATCGTGAGGCCGCCATGGCCGCGTTTTCAGAGAAAAGAGAAGTCACTCCTGTTTCGCTTGCGATACCCTCCGTCCTCCTCTCACAGGATTCTTCGCCCGTGAAACGGGACTTCTTGGTAGCACTCCGATCGGTGCCCCGCTTGATGAGCCGGCGGTCGTGACCGTCGCCCCGCGGGATTTTCGCTATCGCGTCGCCGGGGAATTCGTCAAGAATGGCTATGCCGTCGATGGGCCGGTGGAGACGGTGCGCATGAGAGCGCCGCTAACGATCATGAAATATCAGGTGGCGGCCGCGGATTATGCGCGCTGCGTCGTTGCAGAGGCCTGTCCGCCCGCCGAGCCCGAGCACGTGCCCGCGTTTCCCGAACGCATGCCGGCAACTGGCGTCAGCTACGACGACGCACAAGCCTATGCTGCCTGGCTCAACCGGCAGACGGGGGCAGTCGGGTGTTGCCTACGGACGAGCAGCTCGCCTTTGCCGCCGGGTCCGCTCCCCTGACGATGCGCTCGGTGTGATGACGATATCCGGCCCTACGCTGGCTTGTCGACTATTACTGCGAGACGGAGCGCAAGGCATTGCGCGAGCCGGAGCCGCAGCGGCTGGGACATTTCGGCGAGAGCGAGTCTGGCGTCTCCGACTTCGCAGGCTTGTCTGGGAACGGACGACGATCTGCATCCGACGCGTGACCCTCAACCGCTCGGGAGAGGTGACCAGCGATACCTCATCCTGCGGCATTTACGTTGCCTCCGGTAAGCATCGCCGACAAATTGGGCTTTCGCCTGGTGAACGATACGCGCGCGGTGGTATGCGCCCTTGCTGAAGACTCTGCGCGAAAAGGGCCTCGATGTCTGATGTGTGACGTGGCGGCTTTCTAACGCCGCGGACGCTCTGCTTTTTTCCCTCTTTCTGCCATGACAGTACGATCGCGGCCATGTTGGTTCCGATTTAAGAAATCCTGAAGTAGGAAGATGGAATGAAGATCGACCGGAGCGTCGTGAAGTAGCTTTCACTGTTCGATAGGATGAGCGACACCGATATGGACGGGCTGCTCGCCCGTGCTACGGCAAGGTGCGTGCCGCAGGCGACGCCGTTTTCGAACAGGGCCAGGCGGCCACCAGCTTTTCCTTCTCCTGCATGGGCGGCTGAAGGTGACCCAGGTCACCAAGGACGGCAGCAGATCATCGTACGTGTCGTCCATCCGGGCGACCTTTTCGGCTTTGCTAAGGCGCTGCAGCGTTCAGATTATCCGGGTACCGCGACGGCGGCCACGGAGAGCCTCGCCTGTCCTGGCCGACCGAGCTTTGGCCGCAATTCGTCGAGCAGATCTACTCCTTGCCGTAAGCACGATGCAGACGATCGGTCAGCGGCTCGAAGAGGGGCACACGCGGAGCCGCGAGATGTCGACGCAGGAGGTGGAGCGACGCGTCGCCCATGCGGTGCTGCGTCTTTCGCGCCAGGCTGGCAAGCAGAAAAACGGCGGCATCCGTATCGGCTGCCCGATCTCGCGCCAGGACAGCGCCGCCATGACCGATACGACCCTGCACACCGTTTCGCGTGTCCTGAATACCTGGGGGCTGGTTAAGGGCGGTCGCCAAAAGCTGATCATATGCGACCTACCTGGGCTGTCGCGGCTTGCCGAAGGCGGCCGCGACTGAAGCAATCTTTCCGCGATTGTTTGACAAGCATCAAAGAGCGAGTGCCGTTTCTGTCCTATCTCCTTGTCGCAGGACCGGTCAGGGTCCTGAAACCAAGGAGAATTTCAAGTGCGCACAATCGCAAAGGCTATGACAGTCGCAGCAGTTCTTGCTGGCTTCACCGGTACCGTTTTCGCCGCCGACTTCGAGGTTCACATGCTGAACAAGGGCGCCGATGGTGCGATGGTGTTCGAGCCGGCATTCGTGAAGGTCAATCCAGGCGACAGTGTCACCTTTATTCCGACCGATAAGGGGCATAACGTCGAAACAATCAAGAGCATGATTCCAGACGGAGCCACGGGCTTCAAGAGCAAGATGAACGAGACCTATAAGGTGACGTTTGACGTACCCGGCGCTTACGCCGTGAAGTGCGCGCCGCATGTCGGTATGGGTATGATCGGCGTTGTGGTGGTGGGCGACGCGCCTGCCAATGTCGAAAAGATAAAGGCCGGCAAGCTGCCGAAGAAGGCACAGGAGCGCCTCGACGCAGCTCTCGCGGCTGCCCTCCAGTAATAGGGCGGCAGTCGTTTAGATGAGGTACGGGTCCGGCGCAATATAATCTGCGTGAGACGGCCTGTTCAGCGTCGTTCCGGTGGTGCCCCAGATCTCTCGAATATAGTGGGCCGGTCGAAAAGCCGGGTCCAAGTGACAAAAGTCAACTGTGAGTCGAACGGAAGAATTTGCTTGGCCCGTCCCTCTATTTTCGTATCAAGCGTCGCCATATCGAGAAGGAATTTTCTGCGCGGGCGCCGCGAGGTACGCTGTAAGCGTGTCTGCCCACCCGGGGCCACTATCGCTACGTTTGAAACATGCACGAGCTGCGGCAGATGCGTCGACGCATACCCCACACACGTACCGGTTGATCGGAGACCGCCCGGCGCTCGACTTCTCCAGCGCGGAGTGCAGGTTGTGCGGCCATTGCGCGGAACTCTGTCCCGGGCCGGTCTTCACCGGACGGCCACAGTACTTTCCACACATCGCGACGATCGGCGAGAGCCGTCTCGCGAGCAACCGCACGGACTGCCAAGCCTGCCGTGACGCCTGTCCGGTGGAGGCGATCCGCTTAGGTCGGCGGCCCGGCGGCCCGTTCCTGCCAGAGCTCGATGAAGGTGCCTGCACGGGCTGCGGCGCCTGCATCGCCGTTTGTCCCGTGACCGCCATAGGCATCCATCGGGTAGCACCGGAGGTGTCGGATGTCCGATCCGAATGCGCCCTAACACATATCGAGCGCCGTCGTCGTCACGCTGCCGCATGTCAAAAGAGGGTGGTCGCTCAACTCGGCGAGATGGACAACGTCGAGGTTTTCGCGCACCGGGACGGGAAGATCGTCGTCACTATCGAGGGAACGAGCACGGGAATGCTCGGCGAAATCTGTCTCGCATCTCGCTGATCGAGGTGTGGTGGCAGCCAATATGGTGTTTGGACATGTCGGGTCATGAGAACCTTCGTCGATGTTCTCATTTTGTTCTCATCAGCGGATGACGTCAAGGGCTGACGCTCCCCGGAGGTATGTTACGGGGTACGTTCCAAGAGGATTTTCAGTGTCCTGATGACATCGGCCGCGTCCACCAAAGCATCCCTGACCTCTTCCGCCGAAAGGTCGCGAGCGCGCTCCGACGATATTCGCATATCGATCAGGACGTCTCGTGCACGATGGGTCTCTACGGCGCCAGTCTGCTCGCGCATGTCGCGGATGGTGTCTATCGCGCGGTCAAAGAGTCGGCTTATCTCATAGTGTGTCAGCTGGTCGGACTCGTTTGCCGCCCTAATCAGCTCTGAGATGAAATCGGTCGTAAGACTCATCGTGCTGTGCAGCAAGCTGTTCCTGGATTGATGGCAATTTCCATAGTGCGAGCATTCGGGCAATCAGCCTGTGGCTTGCCCAGGACTCGCCCAACTAAATGGGGCTCAGGCCTCAAGCCCAACCCACGTGCTCGCGCCTCGCCAGCTTCAGGAAAAGTCCAAACCAGAAGCGGTACTCTGGCGTGTCCACGCCGCGGTAGGCTTCAAGAGCGCAGTAGGCGACCGATGTAGTGGCGTCTTTGCCGTGCTCGTCCACCGCCACGTCGACAGCATCTTCTTCGGTCAGGTCTTTCCACTCGATCATTGGTTTCCCTCCTTTTGCGACGTGCTCATTTGCGATGATAGCTCGCGTCACGGCATCAGCCGAACTTCAGGCCTATCTCTTGCGAAGAGGAGCCGGGGCTTCAGCAAGCACTGATACCGATTTCTTTCCCAGCCCCGCCGCGCGTGCGAGTTCCGCGCGCTGTCGGGCATAGCTCGGAGCTGTCATCGGGTAGTCGGCTGGAAGCTTCCATTTTTCGCGATACTGCTCGGGTGTCAGACCGTAGCTCGCCATGAGGTGGCGCCTCAGCGATTTGAATTTCTTGCCATCCTCCAGGCAGATGATGAAGTCGTCTGTCACGGATTTCTTGATCGGGACGGCGGGGCGTTGCTCCTCGATGTTAGGCTGGATTCTGGATGGTCGAGAACTCCCATCCAGCGAGTCGTAGGTTTGTTGGATAAGATGGGGGAGCTCGCCGGCGGGGATGACATTGCGGCTTAAATAGGCGGACACAATGCGACTGGTAAGCTCAAGTCTCCGTTCCTTTATCTCTGAGCGCGATTCCGTCAATGTTCTTCTCCGCATGTCACCAGCTGTCGATTTAATGAACAGGTATTTCGGTCGGAAGGAAGGCGGCGTGAGAGAAAGGCGATAATTATCGACAGTTTTTTGACGTCCTCTGTTCTTCATTTCTGACGCCCTTGCGGACTTGGTGCCACAGAGTCTCTCGAGTTTTCTGTCGTGATTGCCTATTCAGTTTCTCTCAAGTTCATCAGCATCCTTTCGTGGCGCGGCGGGGTAAGCATGAACTTCAGAGATCAAGAGCGCGCTGGGGCTTGTACCCGCGCGCTACTGAAGCAGGCAACGACCTCCGAAGGCCCGGAAGGCCATGCTTAAGACCACGGCACGAACCGTGCTAGGCGAAACCGGCTATCAGGCACTCAAGAGCAGGATGACGAAGCCGGCTTGACGGGCGATGCCGGTCGGTCGCGCCGCCCGTCCTCAGCTCGATCCCCCGCCCGGCGATTTGATCAGTCGTTCGGGCAGAACCTTCAGAGCTTCGCCGATCGATTGGCGGCCAAAGGGAAACAGCAGCGCGATCGCGATCGTCACTGCATAGGAGAGGATAACGGCGCAGGCAACGGCGAGAATTGCCTGATCCGGCAGAAGCGGCCTCGAAAGCCAGGCGGCCGCCAGCGCGAGATGCGAGCCCAGGATGAAGGGGCTTGCAGCGCGAAGCATATCGGCGAACCTCAGCGGCCCCTTCTTGCCGACATAAATCCAAAGAAAGGGTGTCCGGATGTATTCGCTCAAAGCGTAAACGACGGCGACTCCGAGCGCGCCATAGGGCAGGCCGATCAGGAAGGCCATGACCGAGGTCACTGCCGTGATGATGCCCCAGCGCATGAAGTCGCCGGATCGACCCTGGCTGATGAACAGCCAGCCGGCCGGATTATTGAGCGGCTGTAACAGGCCGGCAAAGCCGAGCGCCTGAAAAATGCCCGCGCTTTCCCGCCACTGCTCTCCGAGTACGAACGGAATGAGCAGATCGGCAGTCGCGATCGTCGCTGCCACGCCCGGAAGCGCCATGATGAGCATCAAGGGCATGACGCGAAGGTAGGCGCTACGGTAGCGGTCGGGCTCGTTCGCCATCCTCGAAAGCGCCGGCACCATGACCTTCGAGAGCGGATTGGCAAGCTGGCTCAACGGAAACAGAAGAAGCTTGTAGGCGCGGTCGTAGAGCCCGAGTTGAGCCTCGCCCCAGTACCTGCCGATCAGGATATTATCGAGATTACGGGCGAAGTAGTTCGCGAAGTTGAAGCCAGTGATTCCGGCACCGAAGTTCAGCAAGGCTCCGACGCCTTCGGGTTTCAGGCTGAGGCCGGGGCGCCATCGGGAGTTCGCCCAGTAGCAGAGCGTCGGCAACACGGCGCTCGTCAGCGTGCCTGCGTAAAGCGCCCAATAGGAGCGGTCGACGAAGGTCCAGACGACGGCGGCGCAAAGGCCGGCAATAACGCTTGCGATCTCCACCATCGCAAGGCGACCGAAGGCCATGCGCCGATTGAGGAGGGCCAGATGTTGGGCGCCGAGGCCGTAGGCGATGATCTGCAAGGCCATCGCAGCGATGAGGGAGCCCACTCGAGGCTCGCCGTAAAAGCGAGCAATCAGAGGGGCCATACCCACCATGAGACAAGCGAGCGCCACGCTGACGGCGACGTTGACCCAGAACAGGTAGTTCACCTCCTCGTGCGTTATGGAATTCTTCTGGACGGTGGCCTGGGTCAGGCCGAAATCCTGAAAGAGCGCGACAAACGCCAGAACGGGCGCGCTCATCGCCACCACGCCGAAATCCTGCGGCGACAGCAGGCGTGAAAGAAGGATGACGGAAAGGATCTGCGTTGCCATCTTGACCGCTTGAGCCAAGCCGGTGACGACAGCGCCTCGACCGACGGATTGGCGGAGCGATCCTTCGGGCGGATCGAATGCGCTGGCTCTCAAATCCAAACCCTCACGCCGATTGCAGGTGACGGGCTCAAACTACCGGCATGTGTGCTGCAGCGCAACCGGAAGGTAAGAGTCATGCCGCTCCGCACAAGAAAATATTGCTGGGCAGCATTAGTAGTAGTAGTAGTGTCTACCCAAGGGTGTAAGACGGCGTCTTTGCTCGTGCGGGCGGGCCGCAAGCATGGTGCGATGGGATTTCACGGCTGGGGTGGGCAACGGATGCATGAATTCTCTTTGAGGCTTGCAGGCCCACGCCCAGAGGTTGTTTCCGCCTTGTTGTGCAACGGAACATGTACGAAGTTTTGCGCGGCAATCAAGGTTTGTCGTCGACGACCTTACTCAGGTCGAATTGGCTGCAAGGTTTCATGGCGCCGAGGTCGCCATCTGAGGCCTGGTGGGTACTTCCGAAGGTGAACACCAACGAGAGGCGCATTGCCTGAATGCTTTCTCGATGGACTTTGCCGCCGGAGCTAGATGTTAGGTTTTGCGTCAGTCGAGTTGGTGCAAACTGTTTCCAGGATTTCAATCGTCATTGCCCAGGCCAGGCGGGGAACATCGGAGAAACTCTGGCGGTACAGAAGTCTGGCCATGATGGTCTGCGCGAACTGCGGGTTCATCTGGCGAGCGACTTCCTGGGCCGCCTCGCATTTGTGCCGGAAAGGGTTTTCAGGACGCAGGCGATGTCGAACATGTCGCGAGGCTGCATCGCAGCACCCCGGTAATATATCTTCCTTGCGATGATCTCTGCGGGAGTCTCAAGCAAAAGCCGCCCGCGCAGCGCTCACCGGCCGGCCCATCAAAAGCACATGCGCGTCATCGTCGCTTGTCGTCGTCTTGGTACGACCGAAACGGATCGACAGGCAGGGCAGGGGCGGGGATGTCTTGTCGGCGGGGCCGGCGCGCGCCGGCTCCTCGTCGATGAGGGCCTCGATGCGCAACATGCCACTTCCGAGCGGCCGCGGCCGCTGGAGGCAAAGGCGGTCGGCAGCAGCGCCCGGTCGCGACAATCGACGAGCCGTTCGCCGGCGCAGGCGGCGAGCAGCTGTGCCAGGACTTGCACGAGTTACCGCCTTTTTGCTCTTCCTCTGCCGCGGCCGGTTGCTCGTCTTGACCGCCAGCCGGAGCACGCTCTTCAACGACGGCGCGCCGAAGCGCCGTTCATACCTCGCCAGCGGGTGAGGATTGACCAGGAAGTCAGGCGCCGCCGCACCGTGCCCGGCGCGTGCGGGCCTTTCAGCAGGCGCTCGGCACGCAAACCCGATTCGACCTCCGCCGGCGTGGCGTGAGCCGGATCCTCGGCGCGCTTGACCGCGTCCAGAGGTGGTGGGCGATGAATTTTAAGAGCAGCGATTCAGGCGCCGGCCAGGGGAGGGGGAGCCGGTCGCCAGCCGAGATCCGACGCGAGGGCCCTGAGCGTGTTCTCGCCCCTGCCGTTACTGGCGAGATGTTTAAGGTCGCGACGTCGTCGTCGGTCAGCAGGGCAGCGAGCTGATCACGACGATCGAACGGCAAGACGGCATCAAGCGCGTCGAGCTTCTCGGCGCGGCGATGCGCGGAATCGCTGTCGCGGGTAGTCGGGACGGAGGTTTTAGATTTCATCGTAGCAAAGCGGCCAATTGTCGTCGACATACCAGCAGCGTTCGATCGGGGTACCGGCCCGGCCTGTTTTCGTCTGCGCCGATGGGGAGCTCGCTTCCGATGACGACACCGAGCTGGTCATGAGTCCTGGCCGCAGGACTTGCGCGCCCAAGCACAGATCTGGGCAGGGGCAGCGACCTGGCTGCTCGCGGCCACGATCGTCTGTCGTAGTCGCAGCTCCAGCGTGTCGATGCCAACCTCCTCAGATGAGGCCACACCGGATCGCAGCAGGAGCGGTAGCACGCTACGCACGCGTTCCGTCAGCCAAGCATAAAGCGGCGAGGCCGTACCGCCACCGACTGGACATTCGCAGAACAGCGCTGGCGTCGGCAATCCAGCTGCTTCGAAAGCCTCAATCAGCGTGCCGGCGATTTCCGGATGCGCTACTGTCGGCCGGAAGCTTTCTAGCAGCCATCGTCCGGCCTGCTGCCACAGCGGCACCAAAGGACGAGAGCGGAACTCGTCGAGGAAATCCACCTCATGGAACGCCAGAATGCCGCGCGGCGCCAATCGCGCGGCCGCCCGGCAAATCGTGTCGATTGGATCCGGTAGATAGCATAAGACGAAGCGGCCGATGAGGGCGTCGAATTGATTCTCGGCCATGATGTGTCGACGGCATCGTCGGCCGCAGCATGGAGGAAGCGGATCTGCGCCAGGCCCATTTCCTCTGTCCGTGCCCGCGCCGTGACGAGCGCTTCCTCGCTGCGATCAACGCCTAGTACCGCCCCGGACGGACCGACCAACTCCGCCGCCAGGAGGGACACATCGCCGGGGCCGCAGCCGAGATCGAGCACCCGCATGCCTGGAGCCAACCCGGCTGCGCGAAGCAACCGCTCGGTCATCGGCCGCAGTGCCACTGCCCGTAGGATCAACCTGCGCATCTCGGACTCTGAATGTCCCAGAGCGTACTCAGCAAAACGGCTTGAGGAACTCAATGACAATCTCTGCCGATCGCGCCAAGCAAGCAACTGTAATTGATTCGGCTTAGATTTGAATGTCATTTCATCATTTCGGAATCAGCATGGGCCCTGGGGCGTTGGATGCTGAATGGACGAGGTGATGGTGTCACGGTGACCGCTCGGGTGTCGTCGGAACGTTGTCAGCTGTTTGACAATGTCGGGGATAAAACAATGCGTTGCAGAGTGATCATATTGTTCTGCAATGATTTCTTCGGTTGGCATGGCACTTGCTTAGCATAGCCGACCACGCTGCGGCGCAAGACGAGGAGAATTCCATGATCAGCTCACCGAACGTGCGAAATTGAACTCTTCTTCAATTCGTAGAAGCGGACGGGTGGACTTGCATTCGCCAAGTTTGCGTCGGAGTTGCGCTCACACACATCGGACGTGTTCGCAGGCAACGGCAGAAGGGGTTAGGACAAAAGTGAACATTCACGATGCTTGCTATAGGCCCATCAGCGTATCGACCGCAGCCTATGTAAGGATTGCTAGGGGCAGGAGCTGCATGCGAAGCACTTGGACCGAGCCTATAACGCGCCGAAAACTGGCAACCAACCACCGCCGCACTGTACCCTTACAAGCAAGCGGCTCCGAATCCCAAAAATAGTAGTGTCAATACAGAAACTGCGGCCCTTTTGACGACGCTGCGCCAGATCGCTGATCGGCAGGGGATCGACATCGCCACGGTCGCCAGCGCTGCGATACTCGAACGACAGGGTGTGGCAGCCGTCACCGTCGGTGTGCGCAATCGCTCGCATCTGATCTCGAACGTCGCCATCTCCGGGCTTGCCCTGACCGCCCAGGACCATGACCTCATCGCCGGAGTGCTGGCGGAAACAAGGCCGCTCGAGGGTGATGTCTATGGGCTGGAGCGCGACCATTGGAGCGGCAACCGCGCCCTGAACTCGTAGTTCGCTGGGGTAACACGGATCCCGGATCAAAGCTGGAGATAATTGAATGAGAAAAGCCTTACCTTCTAAGCTGGCTTTCGGCATTTTCGACCATTTGGACGACGACGGTAGCGCCATTGGAAGACAATACGCAGACCGCCTCGAACTGGCGGAAGCCTATGATCGGCTCGGTTTTTATGCTTATCACCTAGCAGAGCACCATTGTTCGCCGCATGGGAGAGGCCCATCGCCGAATCTGTTCCTATCGAGCGTCGCGCAGCGCACCCGTAACCTTCGTCTTGGCCCCCTCGTTATGCTGCTTAGCCTTTGTCATCCGCTGCGTGCGTTTGAGGAGATCTGCATGCTTGACCATTTGAGCGGCGGTAGGGCTGAGTTAGGCATGGGGCGCGGTTCTCTTCCGACCGAGCTAGGTTATTTCGGGATCGATGCGGACGCGGTGCCAGAACGCTATCTCGAAGCCAGCGAAATTCTGATGGAGGCGATGAAGGGCGGCACTCTTTCCTACCGCGGCGACCACTTTGAGCTAAGCGATGTCCCCTTGACTCTGGGGCCTCATCAACGTCCGCACCCGCCGACTTGGATCGCCACCAACCGACCCGAGTCTGCTCGCTGGGCCGCTACAAACGGCGCAAATGTCGCATGCGTAGGGCCCGCCTCGTTTGTTCGCAAGATTACTGACGCCTTCCGAGCCGAGGAGGGACACTACACTGGCACGGACGAACAATCGTCATTTCTCGCATTGCTTCGCATGATTGTGGTTGGGCAGTCTGAAAGACACGCACATTCGCTCGCGGCTCCTGCTTTCGAACGATGGCTTGAAAACTTCAAATTTCTGTACGATCTCAATGCAATCCCAGTTCCATCAAATCTGCCCCTGACCTTCGAGGCAGCACTCGAGAGTGAATTGTGCGTGGTAGGAACCGCGCGTTCTGTACGACGGACTCTGCTTGATCAGCTGGAAGACGCGGGTGCCAACTATCTCCTGTGTCAGGTCGCGTTCGGGGATCTGCCTGTGGATGCTTCCCTGTACACCGCGACGACCATTCAATCCGAGTTAATGGATCGAGTTGGCTAAGCGCGATTGTGCGGGACGAAGTCAGGTCTGTGGTAAATCAGCCTATTCGTTGCCAGTGCGTGCCGCCTAGCCTAGATCTAAATATCTCGACCCGGTTACCAAGGCACCCATAGAGATCGAGCAGGCTCTGGAGGCTCTCGCCAGAATGCGGGCGGAGCAGATGACAGCTTGAGCTGCGCCGCCCCCTTTCAAAGTCGATCCTCGCGTACTTCCCTCATCGAGGTTGTTAGCAGCGCGAGGCCCGCCACGAAGCATACGAGCGCGAATTCGATGACATATCCCGTATCCAGTCCGTCGGCGCGGTATTCTGGGTAAACGGCGCTCCTGAACCACATGATGATGTGGACGAGCGGATTATAGAGTATGACGTCGTGGAAGGGGTTCGGCAGCGACTCCGGTAAGAAGAATACGCCGGAGATCATGAAAAGCGGCCGGTTGATGATGCCGAAGATCTGCTCGTAGAGTGGGAAGCGGGCGAACATCACGATGTTGATCGTGCCGACGCCAAGGCCGAGAACGGCTGCCGCGCCGGCAGCTTCGACCATGCCGGCGATGTTCATCGGCTGGGTGACGCCGCCGAGCTCCATGGTCATCAGCAGGATTAGGACGCTCACCAGGGCGTCGGTCATGAGTTGCAGGATGAAACGTGAGACGATTGCATCGAAGGGCGAGACGACGGGATAGGAGAGCAGCGCCTTGTTCGCCTTCATCGTGCCCGCCATGAAGGAGGACATGCGCTGATAGAAGGTGAACGGCAGATAGCCGCTTGAGAAGAAGAGCGGAAAGCTAAGCCCCAGCGCCGGCATGCGCGCGAAAACCTGGAAGATCAGTGTCATCATCGCGACATGGGCGACCGGATCGAAAACCGCCCAGAGATAGCCGCCTGGCTTGGAACCGTAGCGCGTCGACATTTCGCGCACGATGAGCGCCGCCGTCACTCTTAGGTGCTGTTCGATGAGCTTCACGCCTGACCTCGTCTGTCTTCGTCATGTGCCACGGGACCGAAGCGGGATCATTCACTCTGTTCCACGCCGGCCGAGCTCGCGGCATAGTCCACAATCCGGCCTTGCTGGCAAATGTTTTGACCGCGCCACCTCAACTACAAAAAGACCGCGTTGACCCGATGCCCCGAGGCTTCGGATCGGCACGTGTCGCGGTTCAGCGGATCGGTTGTCCTTGTAGAGGGTGGCCGTTGGCCAGCCCGCCTCGGCCCCGAATATGCGGGGTCAATTGCGCAATACACGCCTCGGCCAAGGCCTTTTCCCGCGGCCGGCATCGTTCGGCCGCGCCGATGCCGAGGAAACCGAACAGCCCGCCTTCCGCTGTCGTCGCGTCGCGGATTTCCGGCATAGGAACCATTCCCTTGCGGCTGGGGCAGCATTTCGCGAAAACGACACCCCTGCGGATCGTCGAGCTGCCGCTGGCAACTCCCGCATTCGCCAAGGCGCTTCAATGGCCTGCCCTTCACAACAGTGATCCGGCAGCCAGTGGACACGCGAGGTGGTGCAGCAGGCCGCCGGTATGCCCCCGATTGCACCGCGCGGGGAGGATGCGGGTAGCGGCATACCATCGCAATTGCTACCGTTCCTTGCGAAGCGTCAAGGCGCCACAACGATGTTAACCAGAGCCGGATATCGAATTTGTTGTTCAACCGACTCGATCCAAAATTTCGGATTGAATGGTTGTTGCAGTGAACAGCGAGGCATCCAGTGGCAGATTTCCGAACGCGAGTTGGCACAGGAGATAATTGGCTCCTGCCGTTTCCAACTGGTTGGAAAGAGCTCGTCGCACAGAAGCCGCCGTTCCCGCTACACATAATTCGCTCTCGATTGCTGCATCGAACGTCAGCGGCAGGTTTGGTGGAGTTGGGATCGCGTTGAGGTCGTAAAGGAATTTAAAGCTCTGAAGCCATCTTTCGTAAGCAGGTTCCGCGAGTGAATACGCATCCTTCTCAGACCGTCCAATTACGACCATTCGAAGCAGGCCAAGAAATGGCGCCTGCCCATCCGCCCCAATAGTGTGCTTTCGACTGGCGCGGAACGCATCAGTGATTCTGCGAACAGAAGAGGAAGGACCCACACACGCGATGTTTGCGCCATTCGCAGCCGCCCAGCCCGCGGACTCGGGACGATTGGTGGCGATCCATGTCGGCGGATGCGGATGCTGATAAGGTCTGAGCGTTAAAGGAACGCCCTTCGCCTCAAAATGGTAGCCTTGATAGGATAACGTGCCCCCCTTCATCGCTTTGACAAGAATTTCGCTCGCTTCCACATAGCGTTCTGATGCGGCTTCTGCACCAACCCCGAAGTACCCCAATTCGATCGGGAGGGAGCCGCGGCCTATACCCAGTTCAAGTCTGCCACCGCTCAATTGGTCCAGCATGCAAATCTCTTCGAACGCGCGTAGCGGATGACAAAGGCTAAGCAGCATCACCATGGGGCCGATACGAAGATGACGGGTGCGCTGTGCGACGCTCGATAAGAACAGATTTGGCGACGGACCTCTCCCATGCGGAGTAAAATGGTGCTCTGCGAGGTGATAGGCATAGAACCCGAGGCGATCGCAGGCTTCTGCCAGCACCAGGCGATCTGCATATTGTCGAGCGATATCGCTGCCGTCCTCGTCCAGGTGATCGAAGATGCCGATGACTAGCTTTGAAGAAGAGGTGGTTCTCATTCCAGGATCTCCAACTTTGACGTGGAAGTTTCGGGCGATGGTCCGCGCGACCAAACACGCCGGTTTCTTTCTGGAGCCGGGCTTTGTCCTTGAATCTGGCTCTTGGTCGATCGTGTAGACCCAGCGGTCTCTTTCCAGATACGTTGAACCGCTAGGCAATGAGAAAGCGCCGAGTGCTCTGGAGCTACGGACCATCGCCTGTGTGATTGGTGGAGCAGAGACTATCGCTGCTCAGCGGCCGACCTGCTCATGTATGCGCTTCGGGAAATCTCACGGACGGCTGCAACAAACGCATCCATCTGAGGCCTTGTACCGATACTAACGCGGATGCAATTTTCCAGGCCTTCATCAGGAAAGACAGCAACAAGTATCTTTCGTCTTTCCAGGCATGTTCGCCACCAGCTTCCGTTTCGTCCCAGCGGTGCACGGGCCAGCAAGAAATTCGCGTGGGAGGGAATAACAGAAAATCCAAGTTGCGACAGAGCAACGCTCACTCGCTGTCGTTCATGCTTGATATGTTGGTGGTTTTCTTCATAGGCGGCGCGTTGCGAAAGGATGCTGATGCCAATTGCATGACCGATTACGTTCATGTTGAAGACGTTCTGGATGTTGCGCAGCCTTCCAATAACTTCAGGATGACCCAATCCGAAACCAACGCGAATGCCGGCGGCGGCATAGCTTTTCGAAAATGTTCTTAGGATAAGAAGATTCGAATGACGGTCTATGAGGCGTAGAGCATTATCAGGTGCAAAGTCGACATACGCCTCGTCCAGGACTATCAAGCTATCCGATTGTGTTACGAGGCGCTCAATATCGGCCACCGGAACAAAAGTTCCGGTGGGATTATTTGGATTTGCTAGCATGATGAACTTGGCATCTTTGGCGGGACCGCGAAGCAGTCGCTCCATCGGCAAGGAATACGTTTCGCTCCATCCGATGTCGAGAATTCGAGCGCCCTGCAACATGGCTAGTTTGCGGTTGAACGAAAACCCTGGCGACATCATCGCGACGCTGTCGTTCGGGGCGAGGAAAGCTCTGTAGATGAGCCCGAGAAGTTCCGACGATCCGTTTCCGGCGATCACCTGGTCCCGGGAGAGGTCGTACGCATTGGCGGCTGCGTCCCTCAAGCTGAGGTTGTCATCTTCTGGATATAGATACTGTCGTTCGAGGGCCGAAATCGCACTTCGCATAACGACGGCCGGCAACGAAAATGGATTCTCATTCTTATCCAGCTTGGTATAGCTAACATCCGGCACTGTCGAACTGGAGGGCTGAGCACCTAACTGTCTTGCCACCTCAGAGAGAGACGAAAGCACGCTCTGCAGTTTTGCATCCGGCATAATCTTCTCCGCTTCAATCGCTAAAGTAAAGACCGGGAGACGTCTGGCGCATGACTCTGCTCTCCCCATGTCGACTGCGGACGAATTCTCCCTCTGACAGAGGCCAGCGCCGCAAAAGTATATCCACGAGACCAGAAAGAGTGAGGAGGGTCAATTGCGCTTACTGCATGATATAATTCTATTATGACCTCGATCATCTATCATGGTGCGGCAAACGCTTTCCGGCAATGGAGCCGAATGATAGGGGTTTTCTGCTAGCAATCTGCGTCGTCAATTCTCTCCGAATTTCGCGTGTCGAGGAACTCCTCGACTTCAAGCGCCAGTTGCGCCGGTTCGTGGCCAACGGTTTTGAGATGCAATTCAGGGCTTTCGGGTACCTCGTACGGAGATGATACGCCGGTGAAGTTCGCGATCTTACCGGCGAAGGCTTTCTCATAGAGGCCCTTCGAATCGCGCCGTGCGCATTCCGCTAATGGCTTGTCGACGAAGATTTCGATGAACTCACTTGGCTCCGTCAGCTCGCGTGCCATGCGGCGCTCGTCTCGGAAGGGCGAGATGAAGGAGACGATTACGATTAGTCCTACATCGGCCATCAGCTTGGCCACTACCGCAACGCGACGGATATTCTCAACGCGATCAGCGTCGGTGAAATCAAGATCGCGATTGAGGCCGTGACGCACGTTGTCGCCGTCTAGCAGATAGGTGTGCTTGCCACGTGCATGCAACGATCTGTCGAGTGCATTGGCGATCGTTGACTTGCCAGATCCGGATAGACCGGTGAACCAAAGAATGGCCGGGCGTTGATGCTTGATCTGGCTACGGCTGCCTTATTCACGTCGAAACCATGCCAATGAACATTACTGGGACGGCGTTGCTGGGGAGCGATGATGTCGGAGCCAAAGGTCGCATTAGTCAGGACGAGTTCGTCGCGCGGCATCTCCACCTCGTTATGCTGTCGTTCGCAGAGGAAAAGAGTGGCCTTGCTGAATTGAGGGCCTTCTCCGAAGCGCAAGCGAGCCGCGGAGTGATTTCCCGTTAAGATAGAGCATGGCTGCGGGACGATTTGAATCGGTTCAGGTTATGGTCTCGGAGATCAATAGGAGAAATCTAATTGCCGCTCTTAATCCAGTATTCCGCCGACATCAAAAAAGCCCGCGTAAGGCCCGTCGGCAAAGTGACGCCGCAACTCTTGAAAATTCTCTACTGTTTGGTCGAGCGACCGCTGTTCCTGTCGCTGGAGCATGGCGTCACCAGAAAGTTGACGACTAGGAACTCCCAAGAAATCCCAGATCGTTGATAAGCATTTGTCGGGGCCGCCCAAAAGACCCTCGTATTCGATCTCAAGCATGTTGCTCGACGCAAAGGAGCGCGTGACGCGAGTGTGGAAATCCTCCGTGGTCTTGAAGTACGCTTCGCAGTCAGCGATAGACAATGTAACGCGGGGCGGCGGAACCGTGTCCTTGTCAGAACTGAACTTCAGCCATTGCCCAGACTGCCTCGCCTGCACCAAAGACCGCAGCGCTTCCAATGCGTTTCTGCGAACCACGAGCATGACCTTGAGGCCGGGCCAACGGACCAGTTCGGAAAAAAAACCTGGCCGTTCGCGGAATTGAGGTTCGTTGATCTTGCAGCCAACGTGCGTCACCTTCGTCTCCTTGCGTGCAGGACAGCGCAGGTAGGCGAGCTCGAGCAGTTCACGATTGCTGCGTAGCAGGCGGCTCTTGTCCGGCCAATTCGCATCGTATTGATTGAGCAACTCACCATTGCTCAAGACGTTCGGGTGCTTGTTTAATAGTGCTTCCAGGTAATGCGTGCCGGTCCTTGGCATCCCAAGGATCACAAACGGTTCAGGTGACAGTGCGGGATGGATCATTGTAAAAACCTGCTCTCTACATTTTCGAAGAGATTGGCGCGTGTATAGCTAACGCGACCATAGGGGAGTTTGCTGGCCTGGCGAAAACGGCCGACGACCTTGGTCGCAGGCGCGATGTCTTGTCTGCGGCCGATATTGCGTACCTGACTCTCGATACAACGCCAATAAGTCCACGTGTGCCCGTGAGGGATGGACTTGGGTGCAGCTTGGCAGCATCCACAAAGTTGATGCCGGCCTCCAAAGCTGCACCAAGTTGCACGTGCGCCTCGGCTTCAGTGTTCCGCTTCATGGCGCCCAAGCCTGGCGCACTTATCTTTAGGCCGCTGCGGCCCAGTTCCCGATTCCGCAACACGGTTCTCTTTCTCGAAATGGTGGCGAGTGGCATCAAGGCATGAGGCGTCGGCGCAACAGGGACGCTGACAGGAAGAACGGCAATACTGTGTAGACACACAGTGCCGCGATGTGCAGACCGACACTCTCGCCCGGTCGGCCAAGCAGTGCCGGACGGATGAGATCGACCGAATGCGCAAGCGGCAGGAAGCGCCCCACCTGCTGGAAAGGAGTAGGCAGTTGCGAAACGGGGAAGACCGCACCACTCAGGAACAACATTGGTGTGAGGACGAGTGTTTGGTAAAAGATGAAATAGTCGTAGCTGGGCGCAAGTGCCGCGACGACCATTGCCAGGCTCGCGAAGGCAAAGCCAGTGAGGGCGACGATCGGCAGCGCATAGAGGACGGATGGAAATGCGGCATAACCAAGTATACCGGCAACAATCATGATTCCCGTTCCGGCTAGAAAGGCCTTCGTGGCTGCCCACGCCAATTCACCGACAACGATGTCGCCGAGCGTAAGTTGCGTGCACAGCATCGCCTCCCAGCTGCGCTGAGCATGCATGCGAGCGAATGCCGCATAAATCGTTTCAAACGTCGCGGAGGTCATCGCGCTTGCTGCAACCATGCCGGCTGCCAGAAACGCAATATAGGAAGTGCCGTCAACGCGACCGACCATGACTCCGAGGCCAAAGCCAAGGGCGAACAGATAGATTAAGGGGTCGGCGAGATTCCCCAGTATCGACGCGGGCGCGATCTTCTTCCATGCCAGATAGTTGCGGCGCCACACTGAGATCCAGTTCCACGCATTGGCGGGCATAGCCGCCGACCAGCCTTCAACCATTGTTCATTTCTCCATGTCGCGCCCGGTCAACCGCAAGAAGACGTCCTCCAAATTTGGAGGGCGCTGCAAAAGGCGCAGACCCGCGCGCCCGCGCAGTTGCTCGTGGACCTGCTCCGGATCGGGCGCATAGCAAAAGATGGTCTCGCCGCTCACTTCGATGCGCTGCGAATACGGACTAATGAGCGCGCGCAGCTCATGCGGATTGCCGCCGTAGATCTCGATCACGGGGCACCCGATCTGCTCATCGATCAGCGCATGTGGGCGGCCCTCGGCGATGATGCGTCCTCCATCGAGCACGCATAGCCGGTCGCATAACCGTTCGGCCTCTTCCATAAAGTGGCTCGTCAAAATTATTGTCTTGCCCAGCGCCAGCAGCAAGCGCAGGCGCTCCCATATCAGATGGCGAGCATGGGGATCGAGGCCGGTGGTCGGCTCGTCCATTACAAGCAGTTGCGGATCGTTGATCAGCGCACGCGCGAGCGTCAGGCGCCGCTTCATGCCGCCGGACAGTGAAGAGACGCGCGCATTTGCCTTGCTCTCAAGGCGGGCAAACTCAAGCAGCGACGGGATGACCGCTTCGATCTCGTGTGTGCTCATACCGAAGTGGCGCCCGAACACCAACAGGTTCTCGCGCACCGTGAACTCGTGGTCAAGGTTGTCGAACTGCGGGACCACGCCGATGCCAGCGCGCGCTAAGCGGGCGCGCGCTGGCACGGGCATGCCGAGTACTGTGATCTTGCCGGCGTCCGGTGCTGCCATCCCGAGAACCATACGCGTGATCGTGCTTTTGCCCGCGCCGTTCGGTCCCAGCAGGCCGAAGCACTCTCCCGTTGCTACAGTGAACGACAAGTCGTCGACAACGACCTTGTCCTGATATTTCTTGCTTACGCCGGTAAGGTCGACTGCTAGCTTTGACATGCGTTCATCTTACCGTGTTGAATGCGTCCCCACTTGCAGGTCGCAGCTGCACTGGGGAAGAAGCCACGCCCATGGTAATTGGCACGAGCCTTCCATTCTCAACAAGGGCAATCGCCCCGCCATGGGTCAGCTTGATGCCACAGACGCGCATAGTGTCTCCATGCAATTTGGATTCATTAGAGTTTCCGAAAACGGGCGAGCAAACAGTCCTCGTTGGCCGACCCACCCCGGCAATCAAGCCGCTCCGCCTCGATCAACATTTCGTTCAGCATTGCCATGACGGTCTCAGCACCAGCAACGTGGCCCCAGCGCCGGCAGTTTGCATCGCGGGCCGATCCGAAAACCAGGTGCCCACCTGGCACAAGCATGCTCACCAGGTTACGAACGGCGCCACGCATCGCGTCGACATCCTCAAGGTAGTAGAGAACTTCGGCTACGACGATCAGATCGAAGAGCTGCTTAGTCGAGAACTGTTGAACGTCAGCGACTATCCAACTGATGTGTGACGACTCCTTCATCCGGTGTCTCGTTCGAGCAATCGCTTGCGGCACAACATCAATCACAGTGAGCCGCTTGCAATGAGGCGCTAGTTTTTTCGTGAATGCGCCGGCCGCGCACCCGACTTCGAGTGCGTTTGTGATGGGACCTTGGGAAAGCGACAGCCGAAGCATCTGCGTATGCCGCTCCCGCTCGAACTCATTGCCGTCGAGCCGCCACGGGTCCTCCGCCGCCAACTCACTTTGCAGTAATTGGTAGTTGTTGACCTGCGTCAAAATTCGCCCTCCGAGTGACGACGTGCATGATCAGTCGTCGCTGTAGACACCGGCAGGTGTCACGGTTGAAGAGTCCCTTGCAAGATTCAGTCTCCGAAGCGGCGCGGCATTTCCCGACGTTCCTCCAGCGCTCGCTTCGGTCGTCGGGTGTGGAACGAAGACCCCTTCTCCACCTGCGGCTGTCACGTTCGCAGGAGAGCTGCGCGACAGCCAATCGCTATTGCTCAAAGTGCACAAGGCGTAGGCCTTCAAAGGAAGTAAGAAAAACAGGTTGATGGGCGTGTGCAAAGAGAAGGCCAGAAATCGAAGTTGGCGAGCACGGAAGGCGGCCACGCCGCAGCGGATCATGGTCATGGAGGCAATCATCATGACTGTCCATAAAGGCACTGTAGCTGTCAGCGCGACCTGCAAGACTCCCGCTAGGACCGCGAGCGCGAGAAGTAGCGGTCCGAGATTTTGGCCGATCACGTCCAACGTGATATAGTGATCGAGACCCGGTAGTAGTCGCAGCGCAAGCAAAGTGTCGCGGAAAGTGCTCCGTGCCCAGCGGAGTTGTTGGCGCAGATACGGTCCCATCCTATCCGGGACGACGGTTGCTGCTATCGCGTCCGGAACGTAGTCGGTTCGAAAACCTGCTTTCAACATCAGAATTGTGAGGTGGCGATCCTCACCGAAGTCGCTTGGCTTGCCCCGGAAAAATTGCGACTCGTACTGGTCAAGTAGCAACAGGAGAGCAGACCGTCGGTACATGGCACATGGGCCGCAGCAGCACATAACGGCACCGAAGCGAGCCTGTGCCGCACGCTCCTCGTTGCAAGCGAGCCAGTACTCCATGTCAATTAACCGAGTCAACCAAGTGTGGTTTCGGTTGCTAGCGGTCAATTGACCCATGGCTGCGCCGATCTCCGGATTTTGCATCTTCAGCGCGAGCTTAGTGACGACGTCGGACGCTAGTGTCGAATCCGAGTCGACGTTGAGCACCAAATCTCCAGATGACCGGCGTATCGCAGCGATCTGAGCCTTGCGCTTTCCGACATTCTCGCGGAGCAGAATGAAGTTGAACCGCGGATCCCCCGCATAGGCGTGGTGTACACGTTCCAATTTCTCGCGATTAGCAGAACCGTCATCAACCACGTAGACGCGCAGTTTTCCGGCGTAGTCCTGATTTGCAATGGAAGCCAGGCACTCGGAGAACGTGTGTGGGTCTTCGTTGTAGCAGGGGACAATGATGTCCACGCTTGGCACAAACGCGAAGTCCTCCGAAGCCGATGAGTGGTCTTTCGGCCGAGCATACAATGTCTGCATGCTTTTATAAGCAGTGGAGAGCAGCGCATAACAGGAGACAGCGCCAATGCCGATTGCGTTAAGCAGGTCCATGGGATGTCACTTTGTTCAGGGATGTTGAGGAAGCGAGCGGATTCCAAATCCGCGCTCGTGTAACGCTGGAATAAGGCGGGACAGCGCAGTAACGGTTTGGTCGCGCAGACTGTCCTCAGTGCCCGGCCTGACCTCGTCGGGAGGGCATCCATCGTGCAAAAGCACAATTGCGCCCGGCTGGACAGAGGCAAGCACCGCATCGACAATCGCGTCAACGCCGGGCCGAGACCAGTCCCGCGGGTCTACCGACCAGTGAAGGGGCGCCAGTCCAACGCCCGCCGAAGTAGTAAGCACCTCTTCGGTCCAGATACCATAGGGGGCGCGCACATGCCGGACCGACGCCTGCGGGCAGACCATCCTAATGACCCTATTCGCCTCAAGTATTTCATGGCGCACATCGCTGGGTCCGTATCTGGACAGATCTGGATGAGTCATCGTGTGGTTTGCGATTTCGTGCCCTTCTGCAATCATTCGCCGGATTAGTTGCGGCTGTTCTGCCGCGTAGGCGCCGATAACGAAGAATGTCGCCGGCACGCGGTGTTTTTCCAGCACGTCCAGGATTTCCGGTGTGCAAAGCGGATTAGGACCATCGTCAAACGTCAGATAAACGTTGCGATCAGCAGTGCTGTTGCTGCACGTGCTTTGCACTCTTGATAAGCAGTCAAAGTGCGTCACAGCTCTGGCCCGTTCCGGTCAATAAGCGTGGCGGTCGGCCAATCAGACATGGCCGATCCAACCGGCAAAACGACGACGAGTACGTCTTCCAAGCGCGTGGGCGGCAGGTCGAGACGCGCATCTGGTAGCGTGGACCGCACGCGAACCCCCGACAGAACGGTCGCAGGAAAGTGTCGGCCGAACCTTTCCACGTGCTTTTGCAACGCGTGCCGAACCGCACCGAAACCGAATGGGACACGAAGTTGCTGCAATACTGGATACATGACGCGAAGCGAGTGGCTGATACCAAGCCCCTCAAGGTCCGGTCGTACTCCATATAATCCCAGCTCAGCCACTAGCAACTCGACCTCACCAACCTTGATGAACCGACGCAGCAAGCCGATGTGAGCCGCTACACCGTTTGAGTCGTGGCCGATTGCTCGCAGCTCAGGCCTGGCTCCGGCCCAGCTCCGGCTGCCTTCGAATGGTTTTGCGTTAAAGGCGCCAGTCGGTCCATAAGTCTTGCGAAAGAAGGTTGCGAGTTCGACATGGTCGTCGAGCTGCAACTCACTTTCCCAGCGCAGCGTCCATCGCACCTGAGAGCGCACGAAAGACCTCCTATTTCTGTCTCTGGAGACGCGTACCCAATGCGGCCACGGTCGGTCCATTTGACGTTCGTCAAAAGTAATGCTTTTCAAATGCAGCAGCTCCGCGAATTCGTAAAATCGATTGTTTGGATGACACCAATCCACGCCATGGAAGTACGCAGCAGTCGGTTGATTACTTGGCCACGGTCAAAGGGCGAGCACGGCCGCGAGTTGCCGACATCAATCTGTGCAGCAAGGCGCCGGCCGCGTACCATAGTGCACCGATCTTTTCGGTCGGGCTTGAGGCCGGCCAATTGTCGCAAGTCTTTTTGAAGGTTTGGCCGCAGCCGGATTACCGGCAGTCTGCATCGAGACGCGGCATGCCAACGCGTTCCTCAAGGTGCAGGTAAACAAGACCGAGCGCAACGACGCGCGCAGCATTGCAGAGGTGATGCGCGTCCTGTTCCGCCCGATGCATGTGAAGACATTGACGAGCCAAAAGCGCCGAGCCTTGCTGACGGCGCGCGAGCGATGGCAGGAAAAGACAATGGCCGTCGAAACCGACATTCGCGGTCTATTGCGCAATTTTGGGCTCAAGGTCGGGACCGTAGGCTCCGTCAAATTCGAGAAGCGGATCCGCGAGCTCGTCGATGGCATATCCGATGGCCTGTCACTTCGATCCGCAGGTCAATCGCCCCTATACCGGAATGGCCGCTCATTATGGAGGTGCCGTCTTGCCGACCCGCCCGCGCCGGTCACACACGGTGCACCTTGTCGGAGTGGTTGAGCGATGCGGATCTCCGGCGCCGTCGCCGCGGCTTCAGCGATCACCGACCTAACCAAACGGCCTCGCCTTCTCCCGCGACGATCGAGGCGCGGCGAGTACGCGCTGGTTCAAGACGCACTCTTCGCTTTGACCATCAGCAGCCGTGTTCGGGGTCGACCGGCTTTACCTGTGACTGTGCGGGGTGTTGGTAAAAGGCATCCGCCAAAATATGGTGGTCATGACGATAGACTTCAGCCATGATATTGTAGAGTTCTGGATCGTGAGCCTTGAAGTCCTCCGATGTGACAATTGTGATGTCGCCACGGCGGTAGGCCATATTCGTATTAAACCAATATCGGGTGCCTTCAGCCCAGTACTCGTCGACATTGTTCTCCATATACGCACACGCCCACAAGCCCTTCTTTTTGGCGCGAGTGTAGGCCTGCTCGACACGTGCAACGAGTTCAGAATCCACCTTGCGGAGTGTGTTGAACATATTATGCGAGAACTCATGAACAAGGATGTTGCCTCCGTAATACCGCGTTCCCGGCACGGCCATCAAATTCTCGGCGGCGCCCGTCGTGTAGAGCCCGCCCAGGCCGCGCGCCCGCTGCGCCCAGTATTCCCGGTCCGTCATCTTGCCGATCGTATTGGCGTAATTCCGCCGTTCGCCAGGCGTGAGTCGCGGATCTTCGGGGGCCGGCTTCTTCAAATCCCGCTGTTCGGGAATGTCAGTGGTCGTCTCATCAATTGCCATGACGCCCACCCGCCCGTCAGCCCGGATCATAGCATCGCGGACATCACGCCGTTCTGACAACATGTAAACGACGATGTCACGGGCAATCAAGAGTGCCGTGTCTGGAACCTTCTCGGACGAGATAACCGGTATTCCTTCTGCGTCAGCGTATTTCGCGTAGAACGGATCCAAACCGAGCGATTTCGGCGGGCTGCGTACTATAAATTTATCGAAACTGGATACGTCAGCTGCCAGCATCTGCAACGCGGATGACCCATGATTGCCGCCGCCTAGGTCGACTGTGGGCGCAGCTAAAAGACAATTGGCGCAAAGCACTATCGCCGTCGTGCAGGCGTACATTGTGGTCGCGGTTTCGTTCATTTGGTGTCGCTCCTACCGGCTCGCGATAAGACGCGGCAAAAAACGTGCCAGACTAAGGGAAGAGCCGCAAAATCTGTATTCTACCTGTTATTGGGGTTTGATTGAAAGCGCATGTGGTACTGAACCGAACAATTCAGGTCGCGAACTCGCCAGTTTTCGCAACGGTGCCTGTCAGGACTCTGGAACATGAAGACGAGGGCGCGCCAGGAGATGTGGCGATCGAAGATCACCTGCTACGGCTTAGCTCCAACCGTACCACGTAGCCAGCACCAAATTCCGCCCGTCGGTGCCGCAAAGGAGGCTCGCCAAACGCAGCTGCCACCACTTCAGTGGCTTCTAGCGACCTCTTATGTCGCAACGGTGGCTATCATACGCGTCTCCCACCGGTTCAGGGAAATCGCGCAGTGCAAGATTTGTGGCGACTGGATGCTAAAGCCTGCACTTGCCCTGGCTCCGAAACTAACAGCGCAGGAATAAACTCCTCAATGCCCTCACGTGCTGCTTTACACCAATCCCTTAGACTTCGTTGTGGCGGCCGAATGCCATAGTTCGCGGCCGAATGCGCCCACAGATCTGAAGCAGGCCCAGTGCAACGTAGACTTAGACTAAGTCACGTTCCTCACCAGGGGCTCCTTTTGGCCAGTCCATGATCTGAATCAAATGATTTGTACATCGTTTTTGCTAGTTTTCGTGGGACTTTGGTCGTTTGAGCACAATCGGAAATTGGGAGGAACGATGGATACTGGCTCAGTACACCGTCTTCACCGGCTGAAGCCGCGAGCGAAGTCCAAACCCGGGCCGGATCTCCTTGTGACCCATTCAAAGACGTTCGGATTCAGATCGAGATTGTGTCACGAGATGCTTATTGTTGGGCTTAGAGGCATGCCCCCTCATCGCTCTTCGACAACGATGGAAATCGTATCAGAACCGACCGGACCGGCGTCAATCTTCTCGTGCACAATGCGCAAACCAACGGGATGAAGACCGAATATATCGGACCGCGTCCAGTCATACATTTGATCGCGTACGCATTTATGGAACGGCACTGTCATCGGCAGCTACTACATTGCCGGCAGCGCTGTAGGGGATCGGCTATTGAAATCAGCACACTGCGATGCCGACCGGTACAAAGTGGCGATGCTATCTGCTTCCGACAAGGCGTGGAACGGCCAGGCGTTAGCAGGTTGTCCGGGTCGCGCCGCCTGAAATGCTGCAAAGCAGGCCAGATACAACCGAGCCTAAAATCACCCACGTCAGCAGCCATGAGAAGTTCTGCAGAAAATGTCCACATTGCTCACTCCCTGGCGCAGCGTTGCTGCGGCGTTTGTATTGAACGGAGTCCTTTTTGGGACCTGGGCTTCTCGCGTTCCCGCCGTGATGGCGCGCTTTCAAGTTGGCGACGCGGGCTTTGGGGTGTTGCTGCTGCTTCTGGGACTAGGCGCGTTGATTTCCTTCCCAGTTGCCGGCAGGTTGTCCGACAGATTGGGCGCGGTACAAATCACCCGACGGATCGCTGTCGCGTTTCTGGTTTCTATCGTGTTCCTCGGTCTTGCGCCGACTATCCCGCTGCTAGGCGCCGCGCTATTGCTCTTCGGCATGTCTCACGGTTCGATGGACGTAGCGGTAAACAGCTGGGCGGCCGAAGTGGAAAAACATACGGGGCAATCAATGATGTCGTCGTTTCACGCGATGTGGAGCGTTGGGGCTGTTGTGGGCGCGGCAAGCAGTTATGTTGCCACTTTTTTTCAGACTCCAGTAGACATCCATTTCCTTGTTACTGCCGTGATATCCGGCGGGATACTGGGACCGTTCCTTCTGCTCGACTGGCAATCAACCATCCGGACGAGTGAAAAGCGTGCAGGAGGATTGGCTTTTCCTCGTAGCGCTCTTTTGCTTGTGGGTCTGATCGCTCTCGCGTCTGGACTGGGCGAGGGCACAGCTGCCGACTGGAGCGCAGTCTATTTGCATGACATAGTCGGGACCGGAGAGGCGTATGCTACCTTGGGCTACGCGGGCTTTTCTGTCGCCATGGTGATCATGAGACTCAATGTGGATTCGCTGGTCACGCGACTGGGGCCAGCGGCTGTCACACGGTCGAGTGGTTTCTCGGCCACCTTCGGCATCTTGCTGATCGTTGCCGGCGACAATTTGCCATTGGTTTTGATCGGCTTCGTGCTGATGGGGGTCGGCTATGCAGCCATCCTTCCCCTAGCCTTCAGTCGCGCAGCGGCGGATCCGATAGTGCCGGCCGGCCAAGCCATCGCTTCCGTCGCAACTTTCGCATATGGCGCAATGATGTTGGGCCCCCCTGCAATTGGACTGCTCGCGGAGGCAACCACAATGCGCGTCTGTTTTTTTATGGTTGGACTATTCGCCCTGCTGGCTGCAGTCCTGGCTCCGGTGCTAGAGCGATAACATCCTGGCGTTAGCCACTGACGAGATCTTCCAGGCCGTGTGGACGGATTGGACCAAGAAGGCGGCGGCGAGAGCGACGAAGGATGCAAAGTTTCACTTTGTTTTCTCGACGCGTAGGGCGATGCGCTTGAATCGCTTGATCTTGCGATCTTGCCGACGGTCTGCTCGATGCGGGCGGCCTTCTTCATCCGACCAATGACGCGGCTTGCGTCGAGACTGCACCGCAAATATCGCAAATGGCTCAAGCAAGGGGGCGGTGTGGGCATTGTATGTTCCAGTTAATAGCTGGCGAATGTTGAGGTCCGCCAGCACAAGAAATCTCCCGTCGCGCATTGGGCCGTTAGTGCCCGGTCGTTGCAGCGATCGACTGGAGGCTGAAGCTTGGCGCGACATCGAAAATGGACGGGCGAACTCTACGCCGCCTTTTGATCATCGGAGCCAGCGCAGGTCGGCCATGCGGGCCGGTGTCGAGCTCCTAACGGGTCGTGGCTTGGGCGCATGCTCGCCCGAAAGCCACGCATGCTCGTGACCGTTGCCCTTGCCAACAAGATCGCCTGCATCGTTTGGGCTCTGATGACGAGAGGCGGTCACTACAAGGCTTCGGCCGTGGCAGCGTGGCTACCCACGGCAGAAGGTCGTCGGGAACGTGGGAGCGGTCGAAGGAAGGTATGGAGCAAGTCGATGAGAGACGGGGTGGGAAAGCCATTTTATTGGGATAGCGCCCGAGCGCGCATCTGTGTTTTGGCTCCGAACTCCCATACGGACCCGCGACAAAGAAGAAGCATCGAGGCTGGACAGATGTCAGCACCCGACCAGGCCCTGCAGTGGCGACCGGGATTGTTCTTGCGTTTCCCGGGGCGTCTACTGATGACCCTATCATGTACTGGAGCCCGGGATGCTGATCGCATTTGAAAAGGCATATATCGTCGGCTATGCATAGAAATTATGAAAAAGCCCGAACAGACAGACCCTGACCAGATCGAAACCGTTTTTCGCAACGGCACGGTCACCGTTGTTGGTATTATTGTCGCCTTTTCGCTGGGCTTCGTCACCCATTGGGCGGCGAATCCGATACCTTGGCGGCTGCCCGACCTCGTTGCGGTGATCCCGCTTCTTCTTGGCATCGGCCTGCAGATTAAGGCTCTTTCCGACCTCCTTGACCCCAAATGCCTGCAGCGGCGTATATTTAAACGCGCCAACCGCATTTTTATGACGGGGCTCCTATTGGCCGCGGGTGGAGTCGCGACGGCGATATTGCTCGATGTTTTTCACATCACATCATCACCGCTTCGCGGGTGATGCTCAATATCTCGATGTCGCAATGCGGAAGCGATTTACATTGCCGTAGATCTACTCAACCGAGTCCGCCCGTCTCCCAGAGCTTCATGCTCACAACGGCAATAAACGGCAATAAGTTGTCATGGATCCACGTTGATGATGGGCAGGAGCGCATATAAGCAGCTGTTTCATGCTCGGAGCTCTCCGCCCGCCCGTCACCTCTGATCGATCAAAGCCTCTCCGATGTCGTCAACGAGGCACACGCCTCAAAGCTCGCGCCCCCTCCCGCGCGAGCGGGCTCGTTTGATGGGTCGGGAAAGGCGTCAACCTTCAGCTTGAGAGGAGAATGCGATGACCGCCGTCCCTTCGAATCCATCCGGCAGAGCGCTTCGTGAACCCATGATCGAAGACATGTCCATTCGTGGCTTCACCGAGGCCACTCGCCGTGACTGGATCCGTTGCGTGAAGGCGCTTGCCGCCTTCATCGGCCGCTCCCCCGATATGACGACGGCTGAGGATCTGCGCCGGTTGCAGTCGCACCAGACCCAGATTGGCATGCATCCGCCGAGCATCAACAGCTCGGTCCCGGCTGCGTTTCTTCTTCACTGTGACGATCGACCGGCCCGATCTCTCTCGCCACATGGCCCTCATCCATCTGCCGGCAAGCTTGCCGCTGGTGCTGAGCGTCGAAAAGGTGGCGCGGCTTTTTCGCTCCAGCTGATTGTACGTTGTCCGATCTCCGACAGTGTCGAAGATGCGACATAGCCGTACCAGGCCTACGCTTTTGATTGGAAATGATCTTCTCCATTGGCACCGTACTTGCCCTTTGCAATCCGCTAACGCATTCGGACTTGAGCAGCAGCCGGGCGGCACCACACGCAAGAGCTTTCCACAGCTGACTTCGTGGAAGAATCGTTCACAAGGGAGATCTCAATGACCTTTGACGGAAAAGGCAACTTGCGAAGCTCGCTCCTCGGTCGCCGGTTGCGACTGGGATTCGTCGGTGGCGGAAAGGGTGGCCTTGTTGGACAATGGCACTTCGCCGGGGCGAGATTGTCGAACCACTGGGAGGTCGTTGCGGGTGCGCTATCCTCAGATCCGGATAACGCACGCGCATCGGCCGCAGAATGGATGATTGCGCCCGATCGCTCATATGGTGACTGGAACGCCATGGCAGAGTCAGAAGCTGCGCGCGACGATGGTATAGAAGCAGTCGCAATCGTCACGCCAAACTGGACACACCATCGTATCGCGACCGCCTTTCTCAAGGCCGGTATCGACGTGGTACTGGACAAGCCCATGACGACGACGGTTTCCGATGCTCAAGACCTCGTGGAGCTTCAAAGTGCTACGGGTCGTTTGGTCGTGATGACTTACCCACACGCACATCACGCGATGGTTCGTCAGGCCAAACACATGATCAGAAAAGGTGTCATTGGGACCGTGCGGCAGGCATACGTGGAGTATACTCAGGAGTGGGCGACAAGTCCATTTTCCGATCGTGATAAGGGCGCCATTTGGCGACAGGACCCCGAGAAGGTGGGCCGCACATCAGCGACCGGTGATATCGGGACGCATGCGTACCATCTCCTCCATACAATTACTGGCCAGGATATTGCCAGCCTCAGGGCCGAGTTTCACAACTGTGGAGCTCCGAAACCGATGGAAGACACCGCCTATATTAATTTCCGTCTCGAGAATGGTGCCCCTGGGATTCTTTGGGTGACGCAAGCTGCCCCGGGCCAATATTGTGGTCTCCGCATTCGCGTGTGGGGCGACAAGGGTGGGCTCGACTGGGATCAGGAGAAACCGGAGGTGCTGCGTTATGTACCGCTGGGGGAGCAGGAGCAGATCTTCGTGCGAGGTCATGGCAATGGAATCTTACCCGAGGCGGAACGCCTAATACATCTCCCACGCGGGCACGGCGAAGCTCTAGTGGATGCATGGGCAAATCTCTATGCCGAGGCAGGTCTCGCGATCGCCGCACGCCGCGGGGGATACGCTCTCCCGGAAGGCAGTGTCGAGCTTTCCGGAGTTGAAGATGGGCTTAAAGGTATGCTGTTCATTGATGCTTGTGCCGACAGCCACGAAGCTGGTGGGTCCTGGGTGTCGATGAGGCAGTGATGCGTTTCCCAGCCCGTTCGCGCATCCGCTGAGCTGTGATTTCAGCGCCTTGACATCAGCGGCTTCGCTGGGAGCGGGGAACTGCGGATGACTCCAGCCGCGGTTCGTTGGCGGGCACTTTCGCTGCGGCGTTGTTCTTCTGCGAGGCCGGTAACTCTCTTGGGATGAGCACGGGATATCAAACCCGAACGGTCTGTGACCAATTTTCAAATGGCGACGGTGGCGGTGGAATGGACGATTGCGATCCGGGGAGGGCAAGATGGTCATCGCGGTGCTGCAGAGCGCGGTCGTGAACCACAAAGCAGAGAACTATTCGCTCTTCGCCGACCCGGATTGCCACACCTTGAAGGACTGTACGACGCGCCGGATCCGGACCGTCTTCGTCCTGGCTGCGGTCGGGGCGAAGACGGTGGCCGCTATTTTGCCACCACGACCGACCGGACCGGAATCCCGGGCTGCGCCCTTCATGCCCTTGGGCGTGAAGCGTACCGCGGCTTCGATGAAATCACCCTGATCTCGGACAGAGGCGAAAAGGTCAAGCGGCGGCAGCAAACTCATTGATTGACCTGGGGTGTTCGCCCGACGAGCCTCAGAGGATGGGGTCTGCGGCCAGCGCGCGACGCACAGGCTTCATCAAGCTGAACACGCTGCGCCTGCCACCTGCCCTGGCAAGCAACAGCAAAGGAAAGCGCCGGCCGGAGGGGGCACGGTTCAGTATGGGTTTTCGGGTCAGGCGAATGTGAAGTCCCATGCGGTCAGGCCCAAGCCGGCCAGGCCGTCCACGCTCTGCACATTGCTCAGGTGGGCGAACTCATCAACGTGGTTCTCGGAGGTGACGTAGGCCAGATTCGCGGTCATGGTCTTGTACCCAAAGTAGACGATAATGTCGCCGGCGGCCTCGCCAGAAATGGCACGGGCTGCGTCAGAGCCATTGGAGAAACCCCGATCGGTGATCACCACGACCTGCTCCCCGTTAGCATTCGAGGCCGGGCCGCTGTAGAAGGTGTCCACCTGATTGCCCCGCGCGCTGGCGTAGACGAAGTTCGCGCCAAAACCGTCGCTGGCAAAGCCCACCGCATCGAATGCGAAGGTGTCCTGTGCCGGGGCGAAATCCGCGATGGTGGTGTTGTCCGGGTCCGGCCCGTACTGTGGGTCGAATCCGGGGATCGGGTTGTGGAACTGGAACACAAAGGTGTCGCTGCCGGTGCCTCCCGTCAGAGAATCCCTGCCGTCACCGGCGAAGAGGACGTCGTCGCCGGGACCGCCGTAGAGTTTATCATTGTCCTCATTGACGATTCGCGGTGTGTCGCGGCCGTTGTCGCCATAGAGGAAGTCGTTACCCTCCTCGCCGAAGACGTGGTCGTTGCCCTCGCCACCGAAGACTCGGTCATTGCCCTCGCCGGCCGAGATGGAGTCGTTTCCGGCACGACCGTCGATCCAGTCATCGCCCTTGGGGTCGGTGATTATATCGTTACCATTGCCGCCAAAGAGACTATTGCTGCCCGGACCGCCAAGAACTGGTTTTTCCATCGCTAATACTCCTTATTAGACAGCCCCACCACGCCACCTGGTTCATATTGCTTATCGGCCAATCAGAACAATCCATTGTTTTGATAGAACGCATCGACATGGCGGATACATCCACGTGCGCTTCGCCTCTCTGTTTAGAGAGCTTATGGGCCTGGCGGCGGGCGACGCTGGCTGAAGGTACGATCCGTCAAAGGGGCCACCTGGGAAGACATTACTTCGTGAGAAGAAGATCGGCCCGAGCAGGAGGATCGCCGGAGGCATGTCGAGAGGCATGCCAATGATGAGCATCATGAGCTTTATCATCAAGATGATGACGATCGGACTCGAGATCTCGCCACCCATTCCGCCATTTGCTGCGGAGCCTAATCGAACGTCAGCACCCAGCCGACGGCGGCGCTGCCAATTATGACGAGCATCACGACATCCGTCCCGATCCCTCCCTCACCACCACATCGTCGCAAAATTGCTCCTTTGGCGACGATCCGCCGCTGAGGGCGTTTCTGGCCGAAGTGGGGATCGCGGACAAACGGAAGGTTTCCACCGGTAGGTGGTTCACTAACTCGATGCTGGATAGGACACCCCTCTCTGCTATCCGGATCTTCGCATCCGCTGCCCGGCGCGAACTTTCCATCCGCGGCGGTCCGAAGCTCCGCCGGGCATCTCGAAGAAATGGTTTCCTTCGTCGCCGAGTGGCTTCGTATGCCGGCGACCGCCCCCACGGATTTCGGGTCAGACGAGGACGGATAAGCCCGCGAGCTCGCCGTAGCGTTCGAGCGCCGCGGGGCGATCCGGACGGATATCCCTTCGCGGCGGTCGCCAAGGCTGCGTGGGGAAGGGACAAGCGTACCCGCAGCATTGACGCGTCTCGCCAGCAAGGTGCCATTGCCGCCCATTCTACTGTCCCGGCCCGATGAAGTTCGCGGATCAGAGGTAGGCCAGACTATACTCGTGCTGGTTTGGGTTGATGAGGGGCTCGGCCGTGGCAAGCGGCGAAACCATACGGGACGCCTCTTCGAGTAGCATTTCGCGCATCCAGAGGCTTGCCGGATCACTATTGTGAAGCGCAGGCCATTGAACGGCCTCGGTGAACGGAAGGTGTTGTGGCAGCGGAAGTTCAACGATTCGGAGGGGTAACCGTGTTTTTGCGAAATGCTGCGCCAGCCGTAAGGGCATGGTTCCTATACGCTCGGTCCCTGAAACCATCGGCGGAAGCATGCTATAGCCCTGTACGAGGACGTCGATACGTCTCTTGAGACCGTGCTCACGCAAATACCGTTCCTCCATGCCTAGCCTGAGGGAATTCCCGAAACTCACCGCAGCGTGCCCCATCGACATGTATCTTTCGAATGTAAGTGGCTGTAACAGCTGCTTATTCGAGCGACAGCCCACACACACGTGTACATCGTCGAACAATTTCGTTCGAGGATGAGCGTTCGACATGAACATTTCCGGGAGAATTAGAAGATCGACGTCGCCGCGCCGGAGAAGGTCCTCATTGTCATCAGTGGGAGGCCGAAATTCGAAGCTGACGGCGGGAGCTTCACGCGTCGCACGCTCCACGATCTTTTCAAAAAACACGAGCGTGACGTAATCGGAAAGGATGATCCGGAAGCGACGATCTGAGTGGGCCGGGCTAAACGGCTCCCCGGAAATAATGGAGAGCTGAATGTGCAGCAGCGCCTCGCGCACCGCGGGCGCGAGCCCGTCGGCACGCGGCGTAGGGATAAATTCGCGGCCAGCCATCGTAAACAGCTCATCTTGGAAATAGGCGCGCAACCGGGCGACGGCCGCGCTCATGGCCGGCTGACTCAGGTTGATGCTGCGTGCCGCTGCCGTGAGATTACGCTTGGCCATCAAAGCGTCGAGCACAACCAGGAGATTTAGATCAAGGCCCTTGAACCGCATGTCTCATTATCCATAGCGTGGATGTATGCCATCTATCAGCATTCCTTATTAGTAATACAAATTGTCATTAGTAATGAGGTATGGAACTTTCATGCGCGAATTGCACATTGAACGCGAATCTGAATATGGCGTGTCGGATTGCGGACGCGCGGTGCCGGGAATGCGAGCGATCCAACCTCGCGTCGCGCCGATTTTCAGCGAGTGAATGGTCGGCCTTTCGTCATCCCGTGCCGGCAGCTCGACCTGTTCGGTCGAGAGCTTCTGGCGATCGACGGCACCGCATGAAGGGCGGTCAATAGCGAGGAGCGACTTCCCCTTGCCTTTTCGCTTGCAAAATATTCCGTGAAGCGGACGACCACATGAAGCGGCTGAGCGCGTCGGATGCTGGCGAGGAGAAAGTCAGCGGCACCAACGGCGATCATCCGCCGGCGCAGAGGCTTATCTGCGGCATGGCCGTCTTCCGATTCGCGCAAACCGGCCATCCTTTTTGCGGCGTGAGCGCCGGTCAGGAGGACCTACGAGAATGTGATCCGCAGACGCGTCTCCTTGTTTCGGACGGATCTTCTCCATAGTGTGCCCTATAAACTGCGGAGAACCTCCCGAACTGAAAGAATCCCCATTTCAGGCAGATTTCTTTCACAAGCATACGGTTTTCTGGATCGAGCAGGTCCTCCCGTGCTGCCCGCAACCGAAGCGTCTGGAGATAGGCAGCGGGCGTTGTGTCCTTAAAAGCACGAAAACCTGCTTCGAGTGCTCGCGTGGAAACACCCGCTGCTTCGGCCACCATGGGCATTGTAATCGGCTGGTTGATATTGGCGTGCATGAACTCGATCCCGCGGCGGACATGTCCGGGAGCAATCATGCGGGGCATCTTGTCAATAAGATGCGACAACCGATGAGGCACCATCCTTATTACAACGTCGGCTAGTGTCTGCGTGATATGTGCCATCGCTACGGGAGACTGAATGAGGGGGCCATTATCGCGCATTCCGTCGATGATCGCTTCCGCGATTTTGCCGATTGTCCTACCAACTGGCGTTGAGAGATCCACTTCGGGCAACAGGTCGAGCGAGCCACTAAACGGCACATCGAAAGTTTCGCCAATGGTCCGTTGGATCAACGACCAATTAAGCACCAACTCATCTATTAGATTGGATTGCCCGTGCATTGAGATGCTGTCAGGCTCGAAATTCTTGTATAGAAGCAATTTCCCTTGTCCGGCTTCAGACATGCGCGAACCGTACGCAACCCCCATGCCACCTCTGCGCGGCACTACGAGCGATAGGTGCTCTGTTGCATCGGAATGCCACTGAGTGCGGAACTGAAACCCTGTCTGATGATAACCTGCAATCAATACTGCGCTTTCGCAGGCCGAAAGATCGATGCCCCAATGGAAATCTTGAGCACGACCTTCGAGCACGGCGTCGAATGTGCCGAAAACCTCTCCGAGGGTTTCAATCATGCTATCGAAAGTTGAGCCACGATATCGAAAAACTGCATCATCGGCGTTATTTTCCATCATGTATTCTCCGGGCTCAGTATCGCTGCTTTTAACGCTCCTGCAGGTTCAATGGCCGAGGATCGAGAGATGTGCGCCGAGCACACTTGATTACCGCTGAAGCGCTGCTTTGACAAATGAGAGTTTCTGCAGCCGACAAAGAAAATTTTGCGGACGATGCTCGCATGGAACTTTGCCCCAAATATAAGCCCATCATTAGTGAAATCATAGGTCGGTTTGTGCAAGGGCGCGGACTCCTTCTCGTTGCCGAAGAAGACGAAGCATACCGGCGCGCGATCGTCCCAGCCGGTCGGCGACGGGCGCCTCGAGCAACGGCGTGGCCACGCATGAAATCGTTGCGGCACCGGCGACGAGCTGAAAAGGCGACTGCAGAAGATCGGGCGCTGGACGCAGGAAATCATCAACCGCACCGACAAGGCGAAGGGCTTCGAGGTTCTGCCTCGCCGATGGGCTGTTGGACGCACTTTCGCGTGGCTTGGCAGCTGGCCAGCCTGGCAAAAGACTTCGAAACGTCCATCGCCTCAGCCGAGGCATGGTCATCATCGCCCATATTCGCCTGATCACGCGTCGGCTCGCAAGGTGTTGCTATCCTTGACGTCTTTTCGAGCCACTCTCAGTTAGAATTGCATGTTTTCACATCCATTGCGCGAATGGAGTCCATCCAAACAATCGATTTTACCGATCTCGTGGATTGCTGCATTGACTCGGAGACCGGCACTTAGCGCGCGGCCAGCTCATTGTGTCGTGTCGTTTAAGCATTGGATGGCCGCGAATTGGTAACCTCGCTCGGTTCCCCCAATAATTCCCGGTGACAGTGCCCGGCGGGAGGAGGCGAGGCAGATCTTATAGGGAGACCGCAGGCGTAAGATGGTGAATCGGATCGATGTCATTCTGTACTACCACGTAGAACCGGGTATCTTCGGGCGGGCGCCGACGTCCGTTTTTGCTCAGAAGTTCCATGAAAACCACATTCTCGTGGTCGATCATCAATCGCCTCGTCCAACAGCGGGCGAGCTTGCCGAGCTGTCCCGGAACGAGAAGATTCGCATCACGAACGGGCCGACTCGTATCGCTGATCTTTCCCTATTCGCCATCCCAGACATTGAAGCGTCGATCGGGGCCAAGGCACTAGCGGTCAGCCGTAGCTCACTCCGCCATCAGTGGCAACGGAATAGACGGCCCAGATATCAAGCTTGCGCTTGGCGTACGTGAGTTAGAGCAGATGCCGCCTCGGGCGAGGCGGACTTATCGGCTCCGTGCCGAATCCGTATCGGGCGTTCGACATGTGTTGCCATAGCCAACTCAATCGAAGTCGACTCGAAGGTACCCTGCCTCTGGCCAGAGGTTTGCTACTTCTTTCTGTTCAGTCGGTTCGATCTTGCTCATGACGTCGTCCAGTACTCCGGCTTGAGCGACATCCTTGTCGGAGACAGATTTGCTGGAAGTGCAGGTCAGTTCCGGCCTCACCTTTCGCCATGACGCGATGGATAAACGACGACATGCGGTTCAAGGGCCTTGACCTAAATCTCCTCGTCGCGCTCGACGCTCTGACGACCGAACGTAACCTCACGGCGGCGGCACGCAGTATCAATCTCAGTCAGCCGGCCATGAGCGCGGCTGTCGCCCGGTTGCGCGCCTATTTCCACGATGAACTATTTACGATGGCCGGCCGCGAACTTATCCTAACACCGCTTGCGGAACGACTAGCTCCGGCTGTGCGCGAGGCTTTGCTGCACATCCAGTTCTCCATTATTGCATGGGATCCGTTTAACCCAGCCCAATCGGATCGCCGTTTCAGGATCATCCTTTCCGACTTCGCCACACTCGTATTTTTCGAAAAGGTCGTGGAGCGAGTTGCGCGGGAAGCGCCGTCCGTCAGCTTCGAATTGCTGCCTCCTGCGGACGAGCCGTGTGAGCTTCTCCGGCGCGGTGACGTTGACTTTCTAGTTCTCCCAGAAGTGTTCATGTCGGGCGCGCATCCTGCAGCAGCATTGTTCGACGAGACGCTTGTGTGCGTGGGCTGTCGCGCCAATAAGCAGCTAGAGCAGCCGCTTACATTCGAGAGATACATGTCGATGGGGCACGTTGCGGCTAAATTCGGGAATGCGCGGAAGCCCTCCATCGAGGAATGGTATTTGCTCGAGCACGGCCTCAGGAGACGTATCGAAGTCGTCGTTCAAGGCTTCAGCATGATTCCGCCGGTGCTATCGGGCACTGACCGAATAGCGACCATCCCCTCACGGCTGGTTGAGCATTTCGCAAAAACGTTTCCCTTACAAGTTGCCGAACTGCCGCTGCCGTTCAGCGCGTTCACCGTAGCCGTGCAATGGCCCGCCCTTCACAACAGTGATCCGGCAAGCATCTGGATGCGAGAAATACTTAAGCAGGAGGCATCACGCATGACTTCTCCGCGTGGGAGGAGGAGGCGTCTCAAACAGTCGTAGGACTACTACTACGCGGTCCCCGCTGTTCAGGGCTGTCCAGACGCGTCGCAAAAACCCGGATGCAAAGCTCAGCCGAGCGCTTGGTCGAATTCGGCGTAAATTGTGTGGCTCGCTGAGATCATGGTGGCCTCCAGATGCGGGACGGCCTCAGGGTTGGCGGCGAAGCCTACCATTTTTTGCTAGGCCTCAGATCAGCTACCGATGTACCGGAGTAGAATTTTACGATGAAAACGGCTCGCCAAACCAAGAGATAGCTTGCGAAGGCGGGGAGTTCCCTTGCGACCATCCTCCTCACATTCCTTTGGGGCGACTGCGGCTTTGATGCGAGATCATTGCCCCCAGGGTGATTCGTGAATTCACGTGGCTTTCGTCTCAGCCATGTTTCATGCCGTGAGCATAGCTTGTAGCCCATCCGCTATGTGACCACCACCATCAGGTCGCATTTCGCTTCGCGGAAAATCGGCTCCCCCTTGAGATCCAGGGTGTGGGCGGCTACGCCGAAATGCGCATTCTTATTTCAGATCGCATCGCTTGCATTGCCATCTCGCTTAATTCATACGCCGCGACGGATGCCTTCAGCTGCAAAAGGGCGCCCAGGAACTCGGGCGAACTGAGATCAATGCCTTCAAAAGAGCTTATATTCAGGATGTGGATTGCTGCCATTTAAACAATCCATTTTGAAATCTTCTCAGTTGTTATTAGAGTAAAGAGGAAGCTATAGAGAACACAGACAGGACGTTTTTGCGTGCGCCATTGCCGTCCTATGTCGACAATTGGTTATTGGTCAGATCACCATCTCAGGCAGCGTTTCATGCGACTGACGCCGCGATCAACCACGACGCGCTCGCGGATGCGGCCCTCAATCGTAGCCTTAGCAACTATTTCAGTGCTTTCTGCAATGTTATCGTCGCGTTCTAGAGCCTAGCCCCAACAAGTACAGTTCGGCTGCGAGGCCCTCATCAGGATGACTAAACTAAATGACGCAAGAAATCTGGCTTTCCGATGTCAAGGAGCTGATCGGCAAGGAGATCGGCGTGTCCGACTGGATCACCGTGACGCAGAAGTCCATCGATAATTTCGCCGAGGCGACGGGCGACTTCCAGTTCATCCACACCGACCCGGTGCGCGCGGCGGCGGAGACGCCCTTCGGCGGCACGATCGCACATGGTTTCCTGTCGCTCTCGCTGCTTTCGGCGATGAACTACAATTGCCTGCCGAAGATCCGAGAACAGACGATGGGCATCAATTACGGCTTCGACAAGGTGCGCTTCATGGCGCCGGTCAAAAGCGGAGCACGGGTGCGCGGCCGCTTCGCCTTAGCCGACGCCCGCTTCCGCCGCGCAGGCATGCTGATGGTCACCTATGACGCGACAGTGGAGATCGAAGGGGAAAGAAAGCCCGCGCTGAGTGCAACTTGGCAAACAATCATTCAATTCAAAGCGAAGGACCGGCCGGCGGATGCCTGCTCACGTCCGGCGTGCGTCTCTCGCGGCATGTAGGCTCACCCTTCCGCCCACACTGCAGGTTCGGCAGCCGCGAGGAAGCCGAGATGTTTAGAGCGGGGCTCCGTTCGGTAATGTTTACGTCGACAAGCTCACAGCTCGCGAGGTGGTAGTCACCTGAGTGTGTCGGGTTAGCGCCTGCCTTGCAATTGTCATACTTATTGCACAAATGTTGCACTGCAACATTATCGGTCTGTCCTGCCCCTGTAGCTGCGAGCTCCCTAATGATACATGATAGAAGGAGTTGCCCTATGGCAAATTCAATGAGCAATGCAGGCGCGTCCGTCACGAACCGAGGCGACGTCGATATCGGCGCCGCTGTTCGGCGATCTCGCGAAGCGGTGGGATATAGCGTCGAGGATCTTGCATTGACCTGCGGACTGACTTGCGCAGAAATCACAAGCATTGAACTAGGTGCTGATGTCGACCCGGACCGGCTCAGGCGCATAGCGGCTGCACTTCGAGTGCCAACCTCCACGTTCGCTGAACTAGCGGAACGGCCGTCACGCTATACGAGCCTTTGAATTGCAATGCCACAGAGTCGACAGCGACACTACAATGTTAGCTTCCACCGTGAATCCGTCCTTTTGTGGCGCGCCGAAGGACTTTTCGACCTTCGGCCCCAATGTCACCTTCACGGTATTGGCAAGCGTATCGCCGCCGCGCAGCATGCGGTCACGCGCATCGCAATGGAAATTTACGACTATGACAGCCATCGGTTCGACTCTTCAGACCTTTAGACGGTGGCGTTCTCAGGGGCTTTTCCATCAGCACCCATTCCCTCGATGACGTCGATCACGTCGGCTTCCTTCAAGATCTCAAGATCAGCAAATCCTCATCCTCAATCTTCATTTCCGTGCCTGACCATTTGCCAAAGAGCACCCGATCTCCTCAACGTCGACATCGCGGTCCACGATCACACGGCGACCGCTCGCGCTGACAACCTCCATCCGGCCGGCGGTCGGCAATGACTCTGCTGCCGGCTCTATCTCTGGAACAAGCAACGCCGGGACAAAGCTGCCTACAGCCGACGCAACATCCAGTTGCCACGCGCGTGCGAGCCGGCGCCATTCATCTCTTTGCTAAAGCGACGACGCCGACCCGTATCGACAATCTCAAGCCGATCCATAGCCGCACTGTCGTTTTTGGCGGCCTTACTCGGATGCGTACCCTTCAACCAGCGCCGGATGAAGCTGATCAGGCGCGGATCCACGACCCGATGTTCGTGAATGGAGCCCATGTTGTCCAAGAACATTCAACTACCGCTGACCGCTTCCCCATGTGCTCGGCTCTCCCGTCCTCCGAGTACTGTCAGTCCGTCTGACTTTCACCCGGTCATCAGCCGCTTCTCGCCTCAGCGGCTTGGCAGGTCCTACAAGCTTGCGCTTGAACGGATGGATTTCCCTTGTTCACGTCAAATCCTTCAATTGCGAGGCTGGCGGTACGAACCCCGGGAGCACCTCGTGCCACTCGCAATCACGCGGCATTCCGCCTTCCCCTTTGAGAGACAGGGTAGGCTACTCCGATCACGTTCGATTTCGGGGCTATCTTCCCGTTCACATATGTTCCGGCCTACAGCCTCCCTGTCTACGCTTCGCAGTGGCCGTTGCCGGACACCACGCAAGACTCAGTACACGGTTGCTCGCCAAGCTTTGCCGTGACCGCCATCTCGGGCGGCTGAATTTAAACTCGCCTGCAAGGCGCAACTCCCACACCACTGGGCGTACGAAGCACCGCCTTGTGCTACGCGCGTCGCCGTTGCATTCGACGCTACCTCACCACCCCTTCGCTGAACTTCATCCGACAAAATAAGCAGCGGCTTCACCCATCGGCATGTCGATCACCGTGGTTGCGCTTGCTGACAGGAAACGGCGTTCGGTTTTGGTCAGCGTTTCCGCATCAACGACTGCAAAATGTGGGCCTTTGGAGCGTTTCATCAGTTGCCGAGCGAAAATGCGCAGCATCTGGTCGTTGAAGCGGCACCCGACGAAGAAGAAACCGCGGGTGGTACGCCGTTCCTTCACCACTTCGGGGATGGGCGTCTGGATGTCTATTTCTGTTAAGACTTCCACATAGTCGGAATCCGACACGAGAAAGTTTGCGGCCGGCCTGATGCTGCCGTGGGGCGTGTAGAGAACCGTTCTTGCCTCTGGTCCGGCTTCGAGTTCCTTTCCGGTCAAACCGTAGGTCCTTGTCCAAATGTCACCCATTTCGGTCGCGCGTGAGACGCCTTGTATCTCGACCACGTCCGTCCGCCGGGTCTCTACGAGGGCTGCGCGCATCGTCCCGTCGTACCAGCTATCGACGATGAGGGAGAGTGGCAGCTTTGCGAGCCAGTCGTGAAGGATGGTCGGCGCAACAGGCGGGGCGAATATCTCGGCCAGCCAGGTTTGAAGCGTCCGGCGATGTCGGCGCTGCTCGATGAACTGCGCGACCGACCACATATTGGTGCGGATCTTGGAAGGGGCGGGCGTTCGCGCATTGAGCGCTGCGGCAACGACTTCCGGCGTATTCGGTACAGGCGGTTCCGCGCAGTTGAGCTGCAGGAGGCCTGGACCCAGATACGGGATGATCTCATCGGCGGCGACCGCCTTCTTCAGTAGATCAAGCCATCTTTCGGCGTCACTGTTGCGGACGACCAACAGACCGTCCGGGGTCAAGATCGTGTTCATTGCGGTTTTCTCTGCCGCTCGCGATTGCCTGGCTGCGCAGTGTCTTCCTCATCGGAAATCTTCCTCGCCTCGATGGTGACCGGCAGACGCGTATCCCGCGGGAGGCGGGGCAGGGCGAGCCGCCAGCCGTTCCTCAGCGTTATAGCCCCGCCCCACAGGTCTTCGTTCTCGACCTTCACGATCGGCTCTTCGAGATCTTTCTTAGGAACATACGCCGTCAAACCGGTGCTCGTTCTGCGGATCATGACCTTCATCTGGCTGTCCTTTGGTTGAGATCGATGGCGGTTTCGGCAACGCCGACCCCGCGGGCCTCGTCGTCACTCACCAGTTCGCGCGCGCGCATGCCGACGATGTTGCCGCGATCGATCCATTCGACGGCATAGATGTAAAACTGCTGGAGAAAGGTGCCGATGTCGCGCACATAGCCCTCGTCGCCTTTCCGTACCAGGTTCTCGCCGACATCTTTCCCAGGATAGGTGCCGTCATTCTTGACATGGCGTGTGGCACGGACCCGCTCACCCGGCATAAATCGCGGTGGGTTGCGGACTTCGACTTCCTGTTCGCGTTCGAGGCCCATGACTGTTGTCCTTTCTGGGCTGCAGCGTGTCGACAAAGGAGTTCAAGGCCTGTTTCGTAAGAAGACCCGTCATGTCGGTAACCGGACTAAAGTTCAGCGGGAACACAGGTCTCTGGCACCGGACATACGGAGGCACATTGCTGTAACTCGAAAGCTCCCTTGCATTCGGTGCACTTGTCCGGATCGATCACGTAGGCCTCGCCCTTGAACTTGATCGCGCCGGAAGGGCATTCGAACTCGCAGGCTCCGCACTGGGTGCATTGGGATGCGATGATCCTGAAGGACATTCTTCAGCTCCTAGTTTCGGTTGGATGAGAGGCTCAAGCCCTGGTCGGCAGTGGTTCAGCCCCAAACTCGGCGGCGTAAAGCGTGCTGATGGCCGTCTCGATGTAGTCATAGCCAAAAGCGTCTGTTGCACGCAGACCAGCTTCCGTGAGCTGATGCTTGGGGCAATCTCCGATTTTGGCGCACAGGAGGATATCTATGCCTTCGAGCACAGCGAGGACACGCTCGAGTGTGGTCTCTTCGCCCCAGCCGCCGAGGCAGTACTGCTCGACCTTGCGGTGCTCCACGAACTTGATTCCCATTGCCGAGGCTTCGTAAACTTGGAATTCCTTGGCATGACCGAAGTGTTCGTTGATACGACCGCCGCCCTTGGTCGCCACCGCCACGAGAAGCGACCCGCCGGAACCTGCATCCTTGATCATCCCGATCGCGTCGTTCTTGGCCGTTATGTAGTCGCCTCGCTCGCGGGCGACCACGTCCCGATAGGTCTCGCGCTTGCTAGCGTCGTAGGTGATCTCACCGGGAACCTGGTCGAGCGTGAATTCCTGGCCACGATCCTCGCCGAGCAGGCCGACAGCATCGGCCCGGCACTGCCGGCAATGGCGCATCAACTTGGCACCACCTTCAAGACGATTTCGAAGTGCCTTCAGTTCGATCGCCCGTGGGCCGCGCTGCCCGGTCAGGCCGTAATGAGTACCGTGGGCGGGGTCGGAAATCAGCGGCATTACATTGTGCAGGAACGCGCCGCGCTCCTTGACCCATTTGTTCACCTCGATCAGGTGTTCGTCGTTGACGCCGGGGATCATCACCGAATTGATCTTGGTGAGAATGCCACGCTCGGTCAGCATCTCCAAACCCAGCATCTGCCGCTTGTGCAGAATCCTGGCTGCTTCGATTCCGGTGTAGCGGCGGTGGTCATGAAAAATCCAAGGATATATCTTTGCGCCAATTTCCGGATCGATCATGTTAATGGTGATCGTCACGTGGTCCACGTTCATTTCAGCGAGTTCGTCGACATGTTCCGCCAGCGCCAGGCCGTTCGTGGAGATACAAAGCTTGATATCGGGGATTTCCTTGGCGACCCGTTCACATGTCGCCTTAGTCTTCCTCCAGTCGTAACAGGCATCGCCCGGTCCGGCGATGCCGAGCACGGAAAGCTGCGGCACCTCATTGGCGACCGCAATGACTTTGCGTAGCGCCTGGTCTGGCGTCAACTTCTCCGAAACGACACCAGGCCGGCTTTCGTTGGCGCAGTCAAATTTGCGATTGCAGTAGTGGCACTGGATGTTGCAGGCAGGCGCAACCGCTACATGCATTCGCGCAAAATAGTGGTGGGCTTCTTCTGAATAGCAGGGATGATCCTTGATCTTCTCCCATGCAGCTGAGTTCACATCATTGGGCTGTGAGGGGGAGCCGCAGGAGGAGGATGCACAGCCACCGGACTTCGCGGGCGTTTGCAACTGGTCTAAGGATGTCGTTCTGGTGAGGCTCTCAAGCGCAGTCATCCGTGCGGACATAAACGGCTCCGTGGCTGGTGAACGATGTAGCTCAAAACGCAATCGCCGTGCCAATTCGAAGAACGTTTTACTTCAACCTGTTGGCGCTTCCTGTCGGAAAACTGTCTGTCTGCTCTCGACGCGGTTTTGTCAGGCTCTCGACATTGTTCGCGAAGGGCAACGCGCCTCGTCGACGCACGATTAGAACTTCTTCACTGCAACACCAAGCCGACGTAGAGCATAGCCCACCTGACGCGGCGTGAGGCCGAGGATACGAGCCGCCTTGGCCTGTACCCAGCCGGCCTTCTCCATCGCGTCGATCAGCCGCTCGCGCTCCGTCAAACGCGAGTCCATAGCGGGGCAAGCGGGGTCCTTCGGATCGCAGCCCTTGGCGGGCGAGACCTCGCTCTGCGAGGCGCGGACGGATCTTTCCGAGAGCGGCAAAGAACCCGGAATCTTACTACTCCGACTGATCTGATCGATGGCATTGCCGCCGGGAGAACAGTCGGTTCCTTTCCAGAGTAGTGAAGAGAGGCACTGACTGTTCCTGCAGGCGAAATCCGAAGCAACGATAGTCCTTGAATGCGCGAGTGTTGCCGTTCGTCGCACGCAGTTTTCCAGCTCACGGACGTTTCCGGGGAAATAACATTGCGAGAGAACGTCAAGTGCCGAGGGCGCGAAGGAGAGCTCGCGACCATTCTCCCTGTTGAACCGGTCGAGGAAAACCCTTGCAAGCCGTGGAATATCGCCGGGTCGTTCTCTAAGCGGCGGCAAAACAATCGGTACCACACTAATGCGGTAATAGAGGTCAGCCCTGAACTCCCCATTGGCGACAGCTGTCTCAAGATTTCTATTGGTGGCGCATATGAGTCGAACGTCGACCTTAAGCGTTTTCGTGCCGCCCACCCGCTCCAGTTCGCCTTCCTGCAGGACGCGCAACAGCTTGGCTTGAAAGGCAGCCGAAATCTCACCTATCTCATCAAGTAACAGCGTTCCTCCATTCGCCAATTCGAAACGGCCCGGGCGTTGCGAGATGGCGCCGGTAAAGGCACCCTTTTCGTGCCCAAACAGCTCCGACTCCAGAACGCCTTCGGACAGTGCGGCGCAGTTCAATTTGACGAAAGGCTTCTTACTCCGAGGTGAAAGCTCATGGATGGCTTGTGCAAAGAATTCCTTTCCGGTCCCGCTTTCACCTCGCAGAAGCACAGTTGTATTGGTCGTTGCCACGGCCGAAACGGTTTCCAGCACCTGTTTGACTGACGGACTTTCCCCGATGAGCCAGCCGATTCTGGCACGCGGATGCCGACTGGTGTCGCGTCTCTCCGCGCTAGGAGATGTCTCGCCGTTCCCTTGCTCGTGGGCGGGCTGCTGACCGTCCAGCTCCAGGGTGCGATGGAGCCAAATGGTCCGGCCGATAAGATTGGCGACCATGGTCAGAAAGCGTACGTCCTCGTCGCGGCGGAAGCCGGCCGTGCAATCGCTGACGCAGTAGATCGATAAGGCCCCAAGTATTTTGCGCTCTGCCTTTAGCGGGACACCTATAAAGCTGGTTGGCGGGGCGCCACTGTTTGACGTTTGGAAATCAGCCGGAAATAGTTCGGACTTGCTGATATCCGGAATGAATACCGGCGCCTCCGTAGCGACAATCTCGTCCAGCACGGCCTGCGGTATTGCTCGGTCATTGCCTGATTGAGGCGGGCGCGTGACGCCGGCAGTTGCGACGAACTCCGGCTCTTCGTCCCTTTCCAGGACGACGATTGCTCCGTGACGCATATCCAGCAGCGAGGGGAGGGTGTTCACGACATTGGCAAGCGTAATCTCGAGCCGGGTAGGAGCGGTCAGGACCTTCGATATCTGGTAGATTCCGCTGAGCGAGAGATCCGCCTGGGTTTTTATGGAGGATTCGGACCGCCCTCTTTCGTCGACCCGATCGCGCAGCATGTGACGCATGGAAACTCCTCAGAGGTTGTCAAGTGCTCCTGCCAAGCGCCTTTTTGGATTTTGAACTCTGGAGACATCATATTCCAAGGCCCTTTTTTTGCGTTAGTCAACAAGATCCAGAATTTAATACCGTATGGACGTTTTGCCTCCCACTCATCCGAACTTAAAAAGGACACCGAAGCCGCCTCGGGGATAATTCCACTCGATCTCCCCACTTTTCTCACACAGTACTCTGCAAGTGCCGCACTCCATGCAGCCGTCGACGGTGATTTCCACTTGGCCCTTCTCATTCAACTCATAGCACTTGGCCGGACAGACGCGCGTCAGTGCGAGCAGGTTGGTGCTCGGCCATTGGTGCGGACGCACTTTAATGTGCGGGCGCCCTGAGTCGACCAGATAACGATTTTGGTAAAGCTTATCTTCCACTCGTAGCTTAGCAACTGCGATCGTCATCTCATCTCTCCTTCATCGCCAGGCGAATGCGAAGCGAACTGCATCGCTGACCAGTCCCCAGCGTGAGCGCGCTTTGATGAAGGCGGCCGTGGTCGCCCTTTCCTTATCGATTTTCGGGGTACTGTCGACCCGCATGAAGTTCTGCGCAGCCTGCGACATTAACTTCGGGTAGGTCATGAAAAAGTTGCGTGAGTTGGTATGGAGCAGGGCAGGCATATCCTTGTATTTCTTCAGGTCTTTGATGACGAAGGACTTGTCTAGCATCATCTTGTAGAGGGCGAGGTTCTCCTCTGTCATGCGGTGCCCTCTACTCTTGACCAGGAAGATAGCCTCACCGGCAATGCGACCTGACGTCATGGCGAGATTGGAGCCCTCGCGGTGCACGGCGTTGTTTAGCTGCGCCGCGTCGCCCACAACAACCCAGCCGTCGCCGAAGAGCTGCGGGATTGCCTTGTAGCCACCTTCCGGAATTAGATGAGCGGCATACTCCTTAATCTCCGAACCCGCGATTAGCGGCTTGACCGACGGATGGTTCTTGAAGCTTTCGAGCAGATTATAGGGACTTTCCGCCGTAGCGGCGAAATCGGAGACGAGACAGCCAATACCAAGCGATATCGACTCCTTGTTGGTATAGAGGAAGGCGAGCCCGGCCATGCCGCGGGAGATGGTTCCGGCTGCCTCGATCACGCAGCCTTCGTTGCCCCTTAGACCGAACCGCTGGCCGATCACCTCTTCGGGCAGGAAATGCATTTCCTTGACGGCGAGTGCGACGGTTTCTGGCTTCGGCGTCTTACGCAATCCGGCTCGCGTGCCGAGAAGTCCATTGACGCCCTCGGCGAGAACGACCACGTCTGCCAGGATCACGTCGCCGGCGCGATCGGTGCGGACGCCGATCACCCTACCGTCGGTGTCGTGGGCGAGTTCAGTCACAGTCGTCTCGCATAGCACTGTTGCGCCGGCCTCGCGCACCTTGCGCGAAAACCATTTGTCGAACTGGGCACGAATGATGGTGTAACGGTTGGGGTTCGTCTCGTTGAATTCATCCGACCGGTACTGCAGCCCGATATGGGATGTGTCGTCCATCATCCAGAAGCGCTGCTCAACCAGATGCCGCTCGAGAGGCGCATGATCTCGGAAATCCGGAATGATTTTCTCCATCATGTTCGCATACATGATGGCCCCTTGGACATTCTTGGAACCCGGATATTCACCGCGCTCCAGCTGCAGGACCTTCAGGCCTCGGCTTGCCATGGTGTAAGCAGCCGCATTTCCGGACATGCCGGCCCCAATCACAATCGCATCGAACTTTTCTTCGATCATGCCGTGTCCCTCAGTTCGCAAGCTTTTCGCGATTGTGCGGCGCCAGCCGGCGGGTGAAAGCTTCCGTCAGAGCGGGCAGGAAGCGGATCGCATCGCTGACAACACCAATGTGGGCGAAATCAAAAATCGGTGCGTTCGGGTCGGTGTTGATCGCTACGATGAGATCGGCTCCACCGACGCCGACGCGGTGCTGAATGGCGCCGGAAATTCCGGCCGCTATGTAGAGCTTCGGCCGGATGGTCTTGCCAGTCTGGCCGATTTGCCGATCAGCCGGCATCCAACCCTTCTGAACCAGTGGGCGCGAACAGCCACACTCGGCCCCAATGGCTCCAGCGATGTTCCTCAAATGCTTCAGGTTTTCCGCCGCTCCGAGACCGAGGCCTCCGGCAACCACGACGTCTGCATAGGCGAGATTGGCCTCTGCCGACTTGCCGTCGGACAAGAAGCCGAGGACCTTTGTGACGATCTCTTCCTCAAGCATCGGGACGTCGTGCTGAATGATACGGCCGACCGGCTTGTTCGCGCGCTGCGGCATGGCCATGACTCTCGGCCGTACTGTTGCCATCTGGGGGCGGCAGTTAAGCGTGTAGATCGTACAGAGTAAGGAGCCTCCGAAGGTCGGCCGAGTCGCCGCGAGGGAACCATCCGCATCCACAGCGAGTTCGGTGCAGTCGGCAGTGAGCCCAGTCAGCAACGTGGTCGCCACGGAACCCGCGAGATCGCGGCCGAGCGTGGTCGCGCCGAGGAGCAAAATCTCGGGCTTGTAGGCAGTGACCAGATCCGTCATTGCCTTGGTGAAGGGCTCGTTGCGGTAATCGGCAAGTAGCGGAGCCTCGACCAGGTAGACGAGGTCGGCGCCATAAGCAAAAGCCTCGGCAACGGCATGCCGGGTGGACTCGCCGGGCGGCCCGAGGACGACGCCCGCAAGCTCGACACCCAGTTCGTCGGCGAGCTTGCGTCCTTCGCCAAGCAGTTCGAAGGAAACAGGGTGGACCTGGCCCCGCTCGAGCTCGATGAACACCCAGACGTGCCGATAGTCCCTGAAATGCTCGGGCAGCTCTCTTTTGATACCCGCGCGGCTGGCGGGGGGAGAAGGTTTTTTTTGTTTCGCGGTCAACAGTGTTACTCCTCGCCTCACGCGCCGCTGTCAGTGGCGAGTTCGCGTTCCAGCGCCGGCTGGCGCGCAAAGATCCCGGCGATCAGCTCATCAGCAAGGTCGTGAAGCGTCTTATCCGCGCTGTCGATTTGCTCCGCCCTTTCCGCCCGCGCCGTAGGGGCAAAGACGCGCTTGACGACAGTGGGCGAACCGCGCAGGCCGCATTTGGTGAGGTCCTCAATGCCGGCGTCGGCAGCACTCCACTTCACGACCTGGCTGCGCGCAGCGCGCAGTGCGTCGTCGAGCGAGCCGCGGCGGGTCTCGTTGGTGCCTTCCAGCATGGTGATGAGGCAAGGGAGCCTGCTCTTTAGCGTCTGCGTTCCGCCTTCCGAGCGTCGGTCGACTGTGATCTCGCGTGAAGCGAGATCAATGGAGGCGATTTTCGCGACGTAGGTGAGCTGTAGGAGATCGAGGCGCTTGGCGATGCCGGGTCCGACCTGGGCGGTGTCGCCGTCGATCGTCTGCTTGCCCGTGAAGATGATGTCAGGCGTTCCGAAGGCCTCCCCGATTTTCGCGATTGCTTGAGAAAGAGCAAAGGAGGTCGCCAGAGTGTCCGAGCCGGCAAAATGGCGGTCAGTCAGAAGTATGGCGCGGTCGGCGCCATAAGTGAGCGCCTTGCGCAATGCATCCTCAGCCATGGGCGGGCCCATGGTGAGTACGGTGACCTCGCCGCCGTGGGAATCGCGCAATCTGAGTGCTTCTTCGAGGGCGAACAGGTCATAGGGGTTGATGATGGTCGGCACGCCCTGGCGCATGATCGTGTTCGTGACAGGGTGGACGCGTATCTGTGCGGAGTCCGGCACCTGCTTGATACAGACTACGATGTGCATGGCGATCTCTTGCTCCCTTCGATGGCAGACTTGGCATTCATCTCCTAGCGAAGCACCATTCGTGCCAACCGCTTTGCGTTCACCCTATTCAATTGAAATGCGGATCTTCTTCCTCTGAGCCCTATCTGTGCGTGACCGGAATTGTCGTAATTGCGACATTGGCGTGTCCCAACCAGTCGCATTCATTCTCTCTCGAACGACTTTAGGACCGAATCGAGTGGGACGAAGGTGCGGCCTCCTGTGGCAGGTTTGTCTGGGTCGTGGTCCTTGAGCACCTTGAAGACCCGATGTGTGAGTGGCGAGGATGTCGCGAAATCTTCGTAGGCGCGTTCCAGCATGGCGCGCGCCCGCGCAGCGACCACCTGGTTGGGGAGATCAGAAAGGTCGTCTTCGGCGAGGTACTGCCCCATTTTCCTCATGATATGGAGCCTTGAGACATCGAGCACATTCGCGTCATAGGAGACGCCAAGGACTGCGAAAAACTCCTCCGCATCCGACAGACTTTTGAGCCGTTCGAGGATGTCGTTGACATCCATGGGACGGCCATCATCAGAACAACGGCTCATTGCTTTCTCCTAGTCGGTACTGGGCTGGGTGCATTTGCCGAAACGTGACCTGCAGCCAAAAGACGAAGATTGGAGTTGGCAGCAGCCGGCGAGGCGATCGTGTCGGAAGTCGCTGCATGGCCGATGATCGAGATTTCAACTACACCACCGATATGCCCACCCGCGGGGATAACCGACGCGACGTCTTTGATGGCCACTGCTCTTGCGACGGGCCGGCAGTCAGCTCTTATAGAGACAGTACCGAGGATCTTCGCCGCGGAGCCCAACGCGACGAAGAGAGCGCGGGCGTTACCGTCATGCGGGGTCATATCGTTGGGCAAGATTTGACACATGGATGGAGGCTGCCTCTTCCCCTCACGGCATAAAGGCTTGGATGTCTACGAGAGACGATCCATTACGGCCTACGTCGCGCAGCTTCTGGACAGTTTCGGATATTACGTCGAGTACACGGTCGACGTCCTCCTCGCAGTTCTCACGCGAAAAGGAGAAGCGGGTTGCGCCGTTTGCCGCAGTATGAGGGATATTCATCGCTTTCAAGACGTGGCTCGGCTCCAACAAGCCAGAGGCGCAGGCGGAACCGGAGGAGCAGGCGATGCCATAGCGATCGAGAAAATGCACCAGGCCATCGCCTTCCACATTCTCGAAGGCTATGTTCGTAGTGTTGGGCAGTCGCTCCAGCGGATTGCCGACAACGAACGTGTCAGGTACACGCTGGAGTATGCCGTTCTCCAGGCGGTCTCGGAGTAGCTTCACCCTTGTGTTCTCGTCTTTCATGAACTTCCGGGCAAGTTCGGCCGCTTTGCCGAGCCCGATTATGCCGGGGGTATTCTCTGTACCGGCGCGCCGACCACGTTCTTGGCGGCCACCCTTTATAAGCGAGTGGAAACGTATGCCGCGTTTTACATAGAGCGCGCCAATCCCCTTCGGGCCATGCAGCTTGTGGCCGGAGAGCGAGAGCATGTCGATTGCAGTCGATTTGAGATTGACTGGAATCTTACCGATCGCTTGGGTTGCGTCTGTGTGAAAAAGCGCCCCGACCCCCTTGGCCAGTTCAGCGAGTTCGACCACGGGAAATATCGTGCCGGTCTCATTATTCGCCCACATGATCGAAACGACTGCCACACGCGTTGTGAGGGCGGCCCTGTAGGCGTCGAGATTGAGACGGCCATGGTGATCCACCGGAATCCTGTGCACTTTGACGCCGCGCGTTTTCTCGAGATGAGTGCAGAGCGTTAGCACTGCTGGATGCTCGACCGAGGAAATCACAATCTCTGTGCGATCAGGCATCACTTCGAGTGCCGAAAGCATTGCCGCATTGTCACTTTCCGTCCCGCCCGAGGTGAACGCGATTTCATGATGGCACCTCGCGCCGATGAGCGCTTGTACCTGCCGGCGCGCCTTTTTCACCGCGGCACTGACAGAGGAGCCAAATGCGTGCTTCGATGAAGGATTTCCGAATTGATCCGTAAAGAACGGAAGCATGGCTTGAACGACTTCATAATCGACTCGCGTCGTTGCGTTATTGTCGAGATAAACAGATCTCATTGTGCGAACTCGGCTGTTGCAAGTTGCGACGCCCCCCGGAGGGCGGCGGAAGCGACTTCTCGCCTCCACAATCGACCACGCCGTTTGGGCGCGGACGTCTCTTCTGCCAGCTGCGCGGGCCTTTTCGGACGTAATGAGGCCTTCGGTGACCATCGTTGCATGTCCCCGGCGACGACTTTCCATTGCGTCGGAGCACGTGGCCCAGCCGCCAGCACGCTTCGTGTCATAGGTGAACTGTTCGGTGTTGAGTCTGCTGATACGGCAGTCCCTCCGATCACCCCATCGACATTGAAGCTTTTGTGGAGGCGGGCGCCACCCTCGCGGTCAAAGAGGCGGTTCCCGCTGCGGGAACTTGCGGTCGCTGTATAACTCGTCGCCGAACAATCATGCGTCTTTTCCGGCGGCAGACTGCTTCGGCGGCTCGCCATCGCCAGATGGGTGATCCGGAGTCGATCGTCGATGGTTTTTCCGTTGACGAGTTCGGTAATCGCCGAAGAGGGGACGAGCGCACAACTGCTGAGCCAATTCTGGAAGTCCGCCGCGGTGAGCACTTGCGCTACCGGATTGACTCTAGTCATCGCTTCGCGCGCATTTCTGCAGAAGGTATCGCCGATCTGAGTAACTGGATTGGGTGCCTCCAGAACGCCGGCATTCATCGACTTGAAGAAGTGTTCCTGGATCCTTGCCCAATAGTCCCGCATGAGCCTTCTCACTGTGTCAGGTAGTCAGCTGAAAGATTTGCCGCAGGCGCATTTCTCCTGCGCGTTCGGATTGTCGAAAATGAAGCCGGCGGACTCGAACCCCGTGATGAAGTCAACGGTCATGCCGTGGACGTGGGGTTGCGAGCCTGCGTCCACGAACACCTTAACCCCGTCTGCCTCGATGAGCGCATCGCCCTCGCGCGAGAAGCTTTCCAGACCAATCAGGTATTTGAGTCCGGCGCAGCCGCCTGCTTGGACCATGATGCGAAAGCCTTCCATCGGCTCGGTGGCTTGGGAAAGCACAGCTTTCATGACGGCAACGGCGTTCTCGGTGAGCGTGATCATGAGTCGGTCTAACCTCGCTGGCATTTGTTTTGAGGTGACGGAGCATCTACCGTGCCAACGAGAAAATCGGTTTCCAAACAACATGATGACTCTACACCGCCATGTCGTATGTCTGACATCGTCGGGCATCCAACAAGACTGGGCGCGGTTTGGAAGATGCGGTCCTCGTGCTTTCCTCACGGAGGAAACCTGTCCAAGACACTAATAGAGCGGCTCGCCTTTGGGGCACTCCCCGCCCCCGAAGATCTCGCTGCAAAGACGCGAGCGAAGAATCCGTCAGCCGGAGATATCAGTGCCCCATCCGTGGTCGATAGATCAGCTGGCCGGTAGCGCAGACTTTGTGCGACTCCCAGTAATACTTGGCGCAAGAGCGGTTGCGCATCGACCGCCGTCATTCGGCCGAGTCCAGCGTCTCGAAATGAAACGGTCCGCGTACGCCGGCAGAAAATCGCTCAGCAGCATCGAGAGCTATCTCCAATCTTTCGCGAGGCGGAGAGTCTGAGGATGCGAAGAGCGCCCCCAGCGCTATTCGGTACCCGCACCCACAGGCATCAAAACCATCGACCGGCTCGCCAACCTGATAGTCCTCGTCGATTTTGAAGAGCCGTCCGGCATAGCCAACGAGAAAAGTGCCGCCGCGTTCGGCTTCGTTGTGCCGCTGGGCATAGCCACCATCTTTCAAGCAGCGGCGGAGCGCGTCGACGAACTCCGTTACCATGAAGGCGTAGACATCGGATTCAGGATGCCTCTTTGGCGGTAGGAAGGAGTGTGCCAACAGCTGGCCCATTCTAAATGAAGTCGTAAAGCCGAAGATGAAGTCCTGCTTGCGGAAGACCTTGCGATCGGCGCGGACGGTAAGGGAAAGGCCGGCCACGCCAGCGCTATCGCCCCCGATGTGAACTGAACCGTTGTGGATCGAACCGACGATGCACGTCATAAGTTGCTGCTCCTCATGTGGACTGCATTTTAATCTTCTGGATGGCGCGTGTTCGTGATGAGGCCTGACCGACGGTTTGCCGCCTGCGCCTGCCTCGTGGGCACCCGCAAGTAGGATGCCAACCAGCGCCCAGGCAGTGGTCGTCACGGATCGCTTGACGATTTCACTGTCCGTGTGCCGAACGTCATGATCACCGTCATTTGCCGCAGAGTTCCTAAATCGATGGAAAACAAGGGAGCTACCCTAAGCCCACGGCGATGGCGGCCGGGCCCTCACACATTTTATTTTCAGCGGTTCATCCATATCGTCTCAAGGGACATTCCTTGCGAGTGACGAGAACTGCTGTCTTTCGCAAATCGCGCTTCATCCTTGAGCGCGATTCGCCAGCCAAACGCGATTCCGCTCTATGTCGATCAGTTTGCGGCCTCGAAGCGTCCGATCATGTAAGCTGCTTCCTCGACGACCTGCTCCACGCGAAGTCGAATAGACTCGGATATCACTTCTCCATCGGCGAAGTCTGCGCTGGAGGCGTAGATAGCCGTCGGCATCACCAAAGCTTCAAAGAAGGCCAACAGAGGTCGCAGTTGATGTTCGACGACGAGCGAATGCCGTTCGCCGCCGCCTGTTGCGACTATGATCACTGGCTTGCCCCTGAGCGATTTTGGATCGAGCAAGTCGAAGCAATGTTTGAAAAGTCCTGTATAGCTGCCCTTGTAGGTGGGCGAGCCAACGACCAAGGCGTCCGCGCCGATCATTTGATCTACGACATAGCGCGCCTCTGCAGCGAGGTCGTGCAGTCGTCTTGCGTTCGCCAGTGAAGGTGCAAGGTCCTCGATATCGAAGGACTGCGCCGACGCTCCTGTTCTGATTGCCAGTTGTCCAACGATATGGTTGACAAATGAGCGCGTCGTGGACGGACGCTTTATATTCCCGGAAAAGCCCAGAACCTTCTTTTGTGTCATACGCGTGATCTCCCCATGGCATCCAACTACGACACTAAATGCATAGAGTTTATATACATGGTGTGAGTGAAATGAAAGACCCTTTGCGCCGGTCTCTCTGGGCTGTGCCGCTATTGTGGGCTTCCGTCGTTTGGCCTTTCGGGCTCTTGCCAATCGATGGCGCGGGCGGCGGCCACCTTCTTGGGGAGGCGATAATCTTCAGAGCGAGAGACAAAGCTGCCGGCGCTTAAGTGCGCTATGATCGTTTCCCTCGATGGCGCTACAAAGAAGCCCCAATAAATTGACAGTCGGCTTGAAGATGACAATGTTTGTTCCCGGCCTTTGATGGCAGCGGCTAACAGATATGGGCATGGTGGATCCTCGGGTTCGCATAGCGCACCAATCGTCCGCTACTCGCGGCCGATCAATACAAATGGCGATGCAAGCCCGGCAGCGATGATTTCCACGGTGCTGGGTCGGCGCTCCCCGCTGATGATGTCATCATCGTCCGTCGCAACGGGCTCCGGTGACTCATTCATTTATGGAGACTGAATTCTCTTATTCAATGTCCTTCGGCGAGCGCTTTCACGAGGCTGATGGTGCGGCGCCGCACTTTCTCATCCGTTATCCGCGAGAAGGAGCTAATGAGCGCAACGCCTTCATCGCTTGACACGAACTCTAGGAGTTCTGGCTGAAGACCGGTTGTGGCACTGTTTTTGTCGCCTTCGCTGGTGACTGCGCCAGGACTATCTTCGAAGAAATAGGAAATCGGCACGTCCAGAGCGTTTGCCATCAGTTGGAGGCGACTTGCACCCACGCGATTGGTGCCCTTCTCATATTTTTGTACCTGCTGAAACGTGACTCCGATGGCGTCGGCGAGACTTGACTGGGTCATTTCCTTCCACGCCCGCCGCAAACGAATTCGACGGCCGACATGAATGTCAACAGGTTCGGGCTTTCTCTTCGTTCCTTCAGGCCTTCGACTCAGCATGTAGTTCTCCATGTTCTTTCAGCGACAGTAGCCCACGCCTGCCCCGATCTCGATAACGTTTCCATTTTGTGGCGTTCGTACGGAACGCCCGCTCTACCGTTGCGCGGGGCCCAATACCGCCCCATTGAATTCCTATAGAAAGCAGGAATGGGGTGTTGTTAATACAAGGTGATTTTTCAGAAACTGCAATAGCGGCTGCACGCAAAGCCGCTTTCTCGACGTTCAGTCGCCTGTTCGACAGCGCCTTGCCAAACGTACTGCGACGGCTCCACTACGGCGGCTGCGCCGACTGTGCTTGTTGCCGTGGGGCGCGGCAAAGCGCGCCGCTGACTTTTTGACGGTTCCGTCACTGGGCGGCGCGCACCGGTACGTTGCAAGTTGCCGGTCGCAGATTACAGCCAGGAGAGAAGGGCACTGACACCATCAGCCCGTCCGATTCCTGGCAATTTCCTCAGGCGCATGCGCACCGGCGCTGGACGATGGTGGGGGCTGTTTTGTCACGGAGATCTCTGTCGGCCGTTCTTAACTGTCTGGATGCCAAAGTGTCGAACGTGGTGCAACGTGCAGCCCTCAGGCCCGTCGAGGCGCTCCACCACCGCCGGGCAAATGACCGCGGGAGCGATCTCGACCGGCGCGTCGCCCGCAAGTACGCTCGCAAGCTGTGCCTGATCGAGCTCGCCTTCCCACTTCGCCACCACTAGCGTCGCAACTGCATTACCGACAAAATTGGTAATTGCGCGGCACTCCGACATGAAGCGGTCAATGCCGAGGATCAGCGCCATGCCGGCAACCGGCACCGACGGAACGACCGAAAGCGTCGCGGCCAGCGTGATGGAGCCGGCGCCGGTGATGCCGGCAGCCCCCTTAGAGCTCAGCATGGCAACGAGCAAGAGCAGGATCTGGTCGCCATACGAGAGCGGCGTGTCGGTCGCCTGGGCGATGAAGAGCGCCGCCAGCGTCATGTAGATGTTGGTGCCGTCGAGATTGAAGGAATAGCCGGTCGGGATGACGAGGCCGACGACCGAGCGCTTGCAGCCCGCCTTCTCCATCTTGTTCATGAGGCCCGGCAGTGCGGCCTCCGAAGACGAGGTGCCGAGCACCAGCAAGAGTTCCTCCTTGATGTAGCGGATGAGCGCCACGATCGAGAAGCCGTTATAGCGCGCCACCGCACCGAGGACGACGAGGACGAAGAGGAACGACGTCAGATAGAAGGTGCCGATCAGCATGGCGAGGTTGGCGATCGAGGCGATGCCGTATTTGCCGATGGTGAAGGCCATGGCACCGAAGGCGCCGATCGGGGCCGCCTTCATCAGGATCGCCACCAGCCGGAAAATCGGCAGCCTCAGCGCCCGCAGGAAATCGACGACAGGCTCAGCCTTCTTGCCGACCATCGCCAGCGAAATGCCGAAGAGCACCGAAATGAACAGGACCTGCAGGATGTCGCCCTCGGCGAAGGCGCCGACAAGCGTCGTCGGAATGATGTTCATCAGGAAGCCGGTGATCGACTGCTCATGCGCCTTTTCGGTATAGGTCGCAACCGCCTTCGCATCGAGCGAGGCCGGGTCGATATGCATGCCGGCGCCCGGCTCGACGACATTCGCGACGATGAGGCCGACGACGAGCGCGAGAGTGGAAAAGGTCAGGAAGTAGACCATCGCCTTGCCGGCGACGCGGCCGACCTTGGCGAGATCGGTCATGCCGGCGATGGCGGTCGCAACCGTCAGGAAGATCACCGGCGCGATGATCATCTTCACGAGCTTGATGAAGGCGTCGCCGAGCGGTTTCAGCTCGGTACCGATGTTCGGATAGAAATGCCCGAGCAGGATGCCCGCGGCGATCGCGGCCAGCACCTGGACATAGAGGTGACGATAAAAGGGTGTCTTGCCGCGGACCTCCGCGGAATGTTCAATGATCATGATGATATCCTCCACGAGGGACGCCCAGTCCGGCGATATGCCGGGCCTCCCGGCCACTTTCCGAAGATCGACAGCGGCGGCTGTCATGTGGAGGTATCGAGCAACAAACGCGCCAACTGAGCGCGACTCGGACAGGGCTTGAAATAGCTGCGTTTTTTCTTAGAGCGCCGAGTTGGACGCAGTTGGATTGTCCGGAAAGCCGCAAAAAGTGTCTGGCCCAATGGGAGAGAACATGCGCAATGCGTCCAAAGCCTCCGACCATGGGCGCATCACCGCGCTCCCTTGAACCAGTGATTTTCACTGTGCCTGCGCGAACTCGCGACACCGCGCCTGCAACTTTGCAGCGCTGCATGAGCGATAGCCGGACCTCCGACATCAGTGTGCGCATCGGATCGCGCGACAGGTTGCTTGGCGGCGCTAGTCGGGTAAGCGGATGAGATAAGGGTCGAATGCGGCAGCGACAGCGCGAAGGACAAAGCGATGCTCCTGCCGTACGCGCACGAAACCGTTGGCGATATCCACTATCCCGTCTTCGGCCAGCGTCGCCAAACGCCTAGCTGAATCGAAAATAGGGATTGGATCAAATTCGTGAGCGGCGCATATTGCCGGCACGTCGGCCTCCAAATTGCACATTAGCTTCTCGATGATTGCGGCTCGCACGCGATCTTCGCCGGTGAGACGATAACCCTTTGATGTCGCCAAGTGGCCAGCTGATATGTGCCGGGTATAGGAGCTCTGTGCAAGTTCGTTCTGGACATAACCTTCGCCGAGACGACTGATGGCCGATGCGCCGAAGCCGATCAGGACTTGGCATGTATCGGCCGAGTATCCCAGGGAATTGCGCCGCAGACGACCGGCTTCCTGCGCCAGCGCGAGCTCGTCGTAAGGCAAGGCGAAATGGTCCAGACCGATTTGGCGATAGCCGGCGGAGACCAGCGTATCGGCCACGGCCGCGGCCTGTTCAGCGCGGGCAGCCATGTCCGGCAGTGCCACCTCGTCGATCAAGCGCTGATTTTTTCTATACGATGGAACGTGCGCGTAGCCGAAGACGGCAAGCCGGTCGGGGCGTATCGCGACTGCTGTCGTGGCGCTCTGGACACACGACTGCACTGTTTGATGCGGAAGACCATACATGAGGTCGAAGTTGAGGCGGAGTACTCCATGCCGACGCAGGTTTTCGGCGGCAGCCGCCACCTGCGTCTCACTCTGGACCCGGTTGATCGCTTGTTGGACAATGGGATCGAAGCTCTGCACGCCAAGGCTCGCGCGGTTTACCCCGGCTGCTTCTAAGGCTTCGGCCATCTCCGTTGTGAACGTGCGCGGGTCGATCTCGACAGCGATCGTAGCCGCCTTCTTAAACGCGAAGTAGTTGCGCAGGAGTTCCATTAGAGCCAGGAACTCCGCCGGCGGCATGAGGGTTGGCGTTCCGCCGCCGAAATGTACGTCGCTCACGGGCAATCCCTGCGGCGCTTGCTCCGAGACCAAACGTATCTCCTCACGTAGCACTGCCAAATAGTTGAGGACCGATGCATCCCGACGAGTGATGCTGACAGGAAAGCCGCAATACCAACACATCGACCGGCAGAATGGGATGTGGAGATAGAGCGATACAGCATCGTCAGTTGGAATGTCCCTCAGCCATTCCCCCCACACGTTGGCGCCGACAGCCGGGGAAAACTGCGATACCGTTGGATAGATAGTGTACCAAGGCAGGTGGGCTTCACAATACTTCAACGGTATGGCCGTCTGCGGCGTGATGCCAAATGACTGTCGTCTCCCGTCGGCCCGATGACGTGCCCCGAACGCACGCGCCATGTCCTTCTCGATCGCTTGCGAGCCCGCGCTCGCATCAAGCGTGCATTTTTCGCCGTCAGCCATCATTGACCCCACCATCTCAATGCCAGTCCACAGTTCGCGCGGCCTTTCGATAAGCAAGTTCAAAAGTCATGCCAGTGCCGGCAATGGTATTGAAATTCGAGTATCGCTAGCGTTCTCGATCTATTCACCTGGACCGAAATTAGAGGTTGTCAAACAAACCCCAGTCGCGCATCCGACAATTACGACAGAGTTGTCCGCAATTGCTTCAACTCACGACGATCACCCGTTCGACGAAGGGCGACATAGACGCACTGCTGCCACTGCGTTACCCGTAGCGTCGATGACGATCTCTTCTGCGTGTTGTAATTCACGGCCGAGAGATCAGTCTGCTCGCGCACAACGCAGATGGTATCGACCGTGCCTAACACTGCCCGCCTTATGGCCGCCGCAGGGCTCGAGCCTGTCTACGTGCTGACGATTCACAAGGCCGAGGAAGAGCCCGAACCAGAGGAGATACTCTAGGCTCTCACTGCCGTGATAAGCCTCAAGAATGCAGTGTGCGACCGAAGTCGCGGCGTCTCGTTACCGGCGTCTTCTTCAGTCAAGTCTCGCCAGGACAACATTTGACTTTCTCCGTTCTCGGCATTGTGTTCACTTGCGATGGCTTGTTCTAGGGCCGAGGCATCAGGTTTCAGGCCCGTCTTCTCGAGAACACGAGGAGGGTTTCAGGTCCAATGCCGCCCCCCAACTTCGAAGAATGCCGCTGCTGAGTGAGCGAGGATCTGCGTACAGATGCTGATGAGCCTTTCACCAGGCGTGCCCGTGACGCAGGTATCGGGTGCACTGTCTTCCGTCAGCGCCCGCCTCATACTTTGGGCAATTTGGCGACGACCTCCCGAACGGCCGAGACGCAATTGCCGTCCCAACCTGATGGCGAAGCACACTCTCACGCCGGAGCAATATCGGGAGAAATGGAAGCTTCAGCTTATTATCCGAACATTCTGGCATAGCTCTATGCCGCATATATTCTATCGACATTGTTGACGAGCGATCAGAAGGCGGCGATCCTTCGCGCCCACGCATGATGAGTAACAACAGAGGAGTAGCCAAATGCCCTCGCCATTGTGAGCTTTCCTTCAGTCTTTTGATTTCTGGCGTGAGCGAGTTCGGACCCGAGTATTCGGGTTGCGCATGCAGTTCAGCTGTCGATAGACGCGGAAACGCTGATCCGCCCGCACAGAGCGACGAAGAGTGTTTCGGGAATGTATCCAACTCTGTCTTCGCCCACTAGTTTCCTAGTTTCGCCCTCAGAGCGCTTCGGGCCCTTGTGCGATGACACATCGGCCAAATGGGATGCGCGCGTCCGGCTGGCCGGTCATAGTGAAGGATACGTGAGAGATGGGCTCCTTTACACATCTTCATGGCAGTCTCAGGCCAGTGCCGCTTCGAGTAGCGTCCGACGAAGACGTCTTGGCGGCCGCTGCAGAGATTGTCGCGCTCGCCGCCGATGCTCCCGTTGGGCTTTCCGCTGAAGCGTTGGAGCGGTCCGGCCTGCTTGCCATTCCCATTCCGAACGATTTCGACGGCGCTGACGTTTCTAACCGGCTGATCGCACGCGTAGTGTCACAGATTGCTGAGGTGCAGTCCACCGCCGCCCGTGCGCTCGCCAGTCATTTCCGCGCTCTCGAATTGGTCCGTAACGCCGGGAGCGAAGAGCAGCGACGGAGCATCTACCTGCGTGTAGTCTCGGGTGAAAGGCTGTCGTCGGCTGCGGTCGGAGTTCACAGACCGAGTCAGCGGTACGTCACCGACGGTATCGGCTTCAAAGTCAGCGGTGCAATCGAGGCGGTCAGTCTCGGGGAGCCGGGATGGTTCGCGTTGCTTGCCTTGAGCGAAGCTGAAGTGTTGAGTTTATTGCTCGTGCAGCGCGGCAGCTCCGAAGTCCGTCTCGCCCATAGCGGCGAGCCCGCACTATACAACTTCGACCAGGTTCATGTGCCGGCCGACTCGGTGCTCGCCCTCAATAGCGACGCACTACCGCTTTCGCAGTCGCTAGGCAGCATTCTTCATGCTTCGACTATCCTCGGCGAGAAACGCCGGAAGCTTGCTGCGGAATTGCGGCACGGTGATAGCTCCTTTAGCGGCCGGTTGCGGGACGAGCGGATCGGACGATTTCGGTTGGACATTGAGATCCTAGCGGCACTGATTGAGCGGGCAGCTACCGCGCTTGACCTCGCGCAGGTTAATGCGACTCCGGCTGACGTGTCGGAGGCAAGCAGAATTGCCACCGCGCTTGAAATCGCTGCGCTGCCCGATGGCGCGCGGGAGACGCCTCGGTTGCTGGCAGAACTCGGGCAGACACTCACCAGTTAAGCTGGAGTGACGTACAGATGGTCGGCCTCACTCCCCTGCGGCGCGCGTACCGGCATCCACGTCGGGATCGGCGGCGCTTTCATGCTTGTCGCCAAAAATCCGCAAGTGTCATGTGAAGGGTCGCGATCGCATCGCAAACTCGGTCATCGATAGTCGGATCTGACAGCTGACCGGATCGTCACAGTCGTTGCACGCGTCAAACGCGGTTCTGCTCGCATGGCGGATGGGAGCGAGCGGTCCGTCATGGGGCCGTCAAAGCCCTGCGACGGAACCGACGCGTGCGGCTATGGAAATAGCGAGAGTACTGGTGAACTGAACTCTTCCGCTGTCATTAACGGGGATGCTCGCGTGGCAGCGAAAACCCCGCCCGCATCCGTGAATTGGAACACCCATCTGATGCGCAGCCGTTGTGCGCATTCTTTGAAGTGGCGTCTCATTCTCGATACCGAACCACTCGCTGCGCCTCAACTATCGCAGCGACGAGATCATTGAAATCGGCTCTGTCGTCCCTTCATGTGCATCGCCCGGCCGCTTCGTATTAATGCTGAGCCAAGATTAATTATGCGAAATGAAGGCGTTTGACGCATCTGTTGACTCTGTAGTTCACTCAGCAGAAAACAGATTGTGGCTAACGAGGGGATTTACCGATGGCTGACGAAAATAAAACGGAAACGGCTGCTGCGGGCGTTGAGACGCCTGCCGAAGTGAAACCATCAACGGCTAAGAAGCAAAGGTCACCACGGCCGCGGAAGGCGGCCCCAGTTGAAGCTAAACCCGAAGCGAGCGCTGCAAGGGTGTCGGTCACTAAGCCCAGGAAGTATGGCGAACAAGAAAAAGCTGAGAAGCTCAGACTGATCGAGACGCAAGTCGCCGAAGGCAAAAGCAAACTCAAGAACGCCATCAAGAGCGCCGGCATATCGGAGCAAACCTATTATCAGTGGAAAAGGGCCGCAAAGCTCGATGATAAACGGGAGTCCCTCGCCACTGACGATGAGTTGGCAGACCTTGTTCGACTCGAAGATGAGAATCAGAGGCTCCGCAAGCTCTTGGCAGAAAAGTTGCGCGCGGAAAATGCAGAGCTGCGCAAGAGGCTCGGGCTGGACGAATAGAAAAATTGGAACTCCGTGGGCCCACGATTTCGTTGGCCGCCTAGGGTTACGCCAGAAGTTTGGATTCGCTGGAATGTCTGCAATGTGGCTGGCGCGAGCGAGAGTTCGTGCCCTGGCTAGTTGAAGCGCGCGGTGAGGGGATATATGGATTCGCCAGCACGAGCGGTGGCGCCGACTGGTGCTCGCGGTTCAGGATTTGCTGAGGGTTGAGGGTACATGAAAACGCCACAAAGGAACTTCGTTGTTGAATTTAAGGCGGGGCGACGGCGGCCAAAAGAACGGACGAACTCAATTTGGGGTGACACAGACCTTAAGGCTTTGGCCCGTGAAGTTGAGGAATCGCATCTGCTCAGTTTAGGTGAAGCACCCGCGGCATCCGAGGCGAGCAAAAATTCGACGCCTGACCGGATTAATGGTGGTTCTGCCAGCGAATGCGACGGTGACGGCGTTGTTGCACCAGCGGCAGCAATACCTTCGACCGATGGCGCACAGCCTGACAATCAGCATGACGCTCATCGTCCGGAATTCGAAGCTGTTACGCAAATGCCAGAGAGCCAGCCAGTGTCCGGACCAACAACATCGAGGGGTGCTGTTGGAAAGCGCGCCCATTTCGCGCGCGTTCAAGCGATGCATGAATCAATGCGGACGCACGAGGATCAAAGCCAGCGATCTAACGCTCCCGGTGGTTTGCTCTTCGTAGACGAAGTTGCCGCCCTTGATATGGAAAACAGACGGCTCAAGAGGCGGCTCGCTGAAAGGCTCTGTGCAGAGAACCTAAAGCTCAAGAAGATGCTTGAGCGGTTCGGTCTTACATGACGAGATCGCACCGCACAAATGGCCGCCGCGTCAGGGAGGGGCCTCGTGCACCGTTTAGCAAGATAAGGTGTCGCCCTAATTTGTCCAGACGCGCGTATTCCCGAGCCCGGCTCTCTAACGAAGCGCTGCCATGCGGCACCTAGCCTGAATCTCGGCTGTCCGGGCGCACCGACGCGCTATCACAAGATCGAGCATGACTATGGGCGAGGTCCGCGCCCGCCAGCGCATCGGCCGAAAACCGGAACCGGATATCGGAAAGCTCGACGCGCAGCGCTTTAAGAACGCATTCTATTTGGCCGACAATGTTCTCGCCGCTCAGGTCGGCTTCCTGACCTTGCTCTTCAGTGCCTCGTAGCCGCGCTCACCGAGTACGGTCCGGGCCGCTGCCTTCAGCAGCGCGTGCCGTCCCTCTGCCGTCTTTGCCAAGTTCAGCCGCTCGCGCACCAGGGCCGATGCGGGCGTGATGATCTCGTGTGTTTCCACACAAAGGACCGGCTTGCCGGAGAGTTTCGCGATATTGACGGCTTGGCCGTGTTCGCTTTCGATGAACAGGACGGCATTCGTGCGTCGGTAGACCTCCGCCTTGAAGCGGCCGTGGGCGGCGAGACGCTGGCGCTCTTCCTTGCTCGGCAGGTCGAGCATGACTAGTTCGTCATAGTCGATGCCCTGCCGCGCGAGCCACGCCTCGGTCTGAGGGCGGTATATCTCCAGCCGGCTGGTCACTAGGGAGGCGATCTTGCGCGTTGGCACGTAGAGCGGGCGTGCTTGCCGGAGGAAGTGCAGATAGGCAGGACCATCATCGTTTTCCGCGTTGGTGGGGTCGAGACACAGCACGCCGTCGATGTCGACGCAGCTCTGGCCAAGGAACTTGTGATGCATGAAGTTCCATTGGAACAATCGCGGTTGCGGTACGACCTCGAACACGAAGTCCGTCTCCTCGTAGCGTTTGTAGGTGCCGTAAACGGCGGCGAAGATCAGCCGGTCGCGCGGAATTCCCGCGGCCGCCGCCTTCGCCCCGGCCTCCCTCATGGCAGTGCCGCCATTGATGCTGTCGTCGAGGATCAGAATCCTGCGCATTTCGGCCATCGTGCGTCCGAGCGATGCGGAACGCTTGGTAATCCCGCTCGAGAAAATCTTGCCTGCGACGAAGCTGTCGAGATCGGTCATCTGGATGTTTGCCGTCAGGCTGAGGAGATTGGCGGCCAACATGCCGCTGCGCGGGATACCGACGACCAGATCGATATCGCCGGGCAGTCGATGCAGGTTTCTGGTAATCGTGGCATCCATGTCGGCAATCGATCGATACTGCATCTTGTTGCACCTCTGAGTGGTGTTTGCGGGCTAAGCCGCTTCAAAATTTGAAGAGGTTTACCCCGAGTTGACTCCCGGAATAGGTGATGGGATCGTCCGGTCCGCGCCGCCAGGCATAGTCGGTCAGAAGATGGAAATCGGCGAGCAACAAGCGCTCCAACCGCTCCGGCCGGTGTGCGGGATCGTCGGACAGGAGCGCGCGCACCACGTCTGCGATATGCAGCCTTTCGAAAAGCGTCGTGGCGTCTGCCAGCTTCTCCGTCGTGAAATCCACCGGTTGCGCCTCTGGGACTCCAGCACGAAGGCACGATGAGATTGCCGAGATATCTCTCAAGCGTCGCGCGCACCATGCCCAGTTCCGAAATGGATCGCACGGCGGCATAGACGAGGCCGGTCGAACCGAGCCCGCCTGCCGCGAGCGCGAGCACGGTACGCCTCGAAACACCCTTCATTCTCCCCTCCTTCACGAGATGCGAGTGGCGGCTCTTAGCGAAAGCGCCGCCGCCGTCGGGCTGGGTTGGCGCAGGAGCAACTGATGTGCTCGTGCCGGCGATCGCAAGGTTGCGGAATTCGTGATGGATCAGGTCCCGGCCGACGACGGAGTCGCTTCGATCGTTGCCCATGCGAAGCGTGCCCTGGACATGTGATTCCGTGCCGCGAATGCCGCGGACCATGATCATCTCCACCGGCAGCGGCCGAGAATTTCGGGCTAGTCGGAGTTGTCGCCAAGCCGATTCGCAATCGGTTCGGGCAGCGGCTGCGTCTCATCTTTCTGCATTCCGGTGGCGATCGAGACGAATACCAGCGGACCGGAATAGCCCGGAACACTGATCGCTTCGGCCAGGTTCGTCCCCTCCTGCTCGAAGAGCGGGTTACCCTCGAGATAAACCGTGCAATCGAAGCCCAGTTGCGTCAGCAGGTTCTCGGGTAGCCTAGTCACCTGATTGTGCCTGGCGTTGAGCGTCTTGAGCACGGTCGGGATAGCATTAGGCAGGTGCTTCAGCCGGTTGTTGCTCGCGATGAGCGTCTTGAGCGCGGCGGGGAGTTGATCGGGTAGGCAGGTCAGACAGTTGTCCTCGGCAACGAGCGTCCTGAGCCCGGCCGGGAGGTTGGCGGGCAACTTGGCCAGCCTGTTGCTGCCGACGCTGAGCGTCCTAAGCCCGCCCGGTAGTGCGTCGGGCAAGCTGGTGAGCTGATTGCCGCTCACATCCAGCACCTCGATCGCGCGCGGGAGGGTACCGGGCAGGCTGGTTAACCTGTTGTCGCTCGCGATGAGCGTCTGGACCCCTTTGGGAAGGTTGTCTGGCAGGCAGGTCAGCTTGTTGTAGCTCGCCTCGAGTGTTTTTAGTCCGGCCGGTAACGTGTTGGGCAGGCAGGCCAGCTGATTGCCGTCGACAATGAGCACTCGGAGCCCGGGGGGAAGGCTGTCGGGCAGGTTGCTCAGTCGGTTATACCTGACGATGAATTCTTGGAGTTCAGGAGGAAGGCTAGTGGGCAGCTTGGTCAACTGATTGCCGACCACGTTGAGCGTTTGAAGCCCTGGAGGGAGGTCGTCGGGCAGACTGGTTAGCTGGTTGTACGCGGCCCCGAGGGTCTGGAGCCCAACCGGCAGTGCCCCGGGCAATCTGTTTAACCGGTTGTAGCTTGCTTGGAGCGTCTGGAGCCTTGCGGGGAGATTGAAGTCCAGGGTGGTCAGCTGATTGAGATCGACTCTGAGCGTCTGGAGCCCCGGGGGAAGTTTGTAAGGCAAGCAGACTAGCTGGTTATAACTCGCCTCAAGCGTCTTGAGGCCGGCCGGAAGTATATGCGGGAGGCAGATCAGCTGATTGCCTTCGACGTTGAGCCTCTGGAGTCCAGCCGGAAGTGCGTCGCTTAGGCGGGCCAGCCGGTTTCGCTCGGCGTTGAGCCATCGAAGTCCGACCGGGAGCGCGTCGGGCAGGCTGGTCAGGCGGAGGGATGATAGATTCAGCTCCGCATTGACATCGCCAGTCTCCATCCAGGCGTTTATTCGTCTCACCGCCTCTTTTCGACCCTCGTACTCGCCCTGTCCCTCTTTGCTCCAGAGATCCAGTCTCTCGTGCGGCGACACCTCCCTGAGTGCCAATTGCCGGCGTGCAATTTCGTGAGAATTGTGTGCGCCCGTTTGGGGCCGACCTGTATTCACCACTTCGCATCACTCCTTTATCCTGATCATGAGGGCGCCCGTGTCAGTGACCGCCGAGGCCTCTTCATCACGCAAAATCCATACCGGCTATCCTTCTGGGAAGTTTCAGAATCCCTTCTGAACCATCGGTGCACGCATTTCCCTTTGACGTGGAGCATTGATCCCAGCCGCTCCATTTGAGGAACACTTTGGCGGATGTTCTTCCGCGAGCAGGATACAGGGGCCACGGAAACAAGGCCCTGCTGTTCCACCTCTGCAGAAGCCACGCCGCGGCCAGCTGAGGTTTGCTGCTCATTCACTTCTTGCCTCGATTGCTGAAGCTGTTTCGACTATCGGTGATTTACCTCCGCGGTTATTCTTGTGCGTGTTGTGTTCCCGCCGCCGCGGCGATTTCACGACGCAGCCAGGCATGTTCGGGGTCGCGATGGCAACGCTCGTGCCAAATCAGCGCGACCTCGTAGGGCTTCAGCTCCATGGGCGGATCGACAATCGCAATCGACAGAATGGCGGCGATCCGTGTCGCGACGCGGTGCGGTACAATCAGCACCAGGTCGGTCGCCGCGACCACCACCGCGGCGGTCAGCACGCTGGAAACCAGCACGGGATCGCGATTCGGCAGATCCAAGGTGTCCAATTGATCGTAGATTTGGCCGAAGCCGTCGTCGCAGTTCGACGCGATGGCGGCGTGGCGCAACGCCGCGCAGCTTTCGAGTGTCCATTCCTGCGCCAGCGCCGGGTGGTCGTAACGCAGCAGGCAGACGAAACGGTCGGTGTAGAGGCTGCGCCGCAGATAACCGGGGGGAGACGTGCCAATCTGTCCGACCGCAAGGTCTATTTCGCCCCGTTCAAGTCGGCGCAGCGCGCCAGCGAGAAACGGATTGGTGACGATGTCGAGTTGAGGGGCGCGCTCGCGCAACTGCGGCAGGAGGCGCGGCAGCAGGACTAGCGCTTGGTGATCAGGCATCGCCAATACCGCCTTCGAACGCCATTCCTCTCGGGCCAAGCTTTGACTTGCCACGATTTCACGGATCGCATTCAACACCGGTCCCAGCATACGGGCGAAGCGCTCGCCCCGCGGAGTGGGGACCAAGCCGGTCGAGGAGCGAACCAAAAGATCATCATTGAACGCGGCGCGCAGCTTTGATAACGCCCGGCTCATCGTCGGTTGGCTCTGTCCGATGTGCTGGGCTGCACGCGTGACGTTACGGTGCTCCATCAATGCGTCGAGCGCCACCAACAGGTTCAGATCCATCGATGCCAGGTTCAGTTTTCGATATGGCCGTGCTTCGCGGCTGTGAGCGGCGATCTCACGACTGAAATCTAGGTCATCCATGGGTTTCTCCTTAGGAAGCGGTGTTCTCACACCACGACCTTGAGTATTGCCTTCGCTGTCTAGACCGAGGACAGAAGGTGTTCGATCCGACTGTTCGGTGATTGGTTGACGATGGGAGTGGGCACATCAGCAACGTTAGTCGAGCGGTCCGACGCCGTTCGCCTTGCAAGGTTGCGTCAGCGAAGTAATGACGGTTCAATCCTCGCAGCCGCCGTCGTGGCCGGCGAAAGAACGCGGACTTACGCTTCCAGGCAATCGGAGAGCGCTCGACTGTGTTGGAGTCCATCTCAATGCGATGCTCATCGATCAAATTGGAGAAGCACCGAAAGGTGATGAGCCCCTGCGTCTGTCTTTTTCGCCAGACCGTGATATCGCTACAGCCCGTGACCTGCAGCGTTCTGCTGGAGTCGGAGAGATGGGGGCGCCGCTCGGCCTTCGGGTCAGGTGCGGCAGACGCAAGCTGTTCCGGGATGGTTTGGTCTTCGCGCCAATCGCCCTCCGCATTGGCCCGGAGCGGCTCAGTCGTCCTGCGGCTGCGGCCTTGAGGTGGCAGGGAGGTCAAGGCACAAGAGTCGCTTGAGCAGGCACGCTCTATCGATATTCTCTTGATTGCGATCGGCAGAAAACTCTTGAAGAGGCCGTTCGGTGGCGCACTAAAGCTATGGCTAACGATGCCGGTCATTAGCTTCAGGACGCCTAGATCGTAGTTTCGGCTTGGCGTAGCCTTTTTGGCAGAGTCGTCGACATCCATCTTGCTCCTCATCTCGGCTGCCTCCGGTTCAAGGTGAGCACTTCGTGGTCACCTCGGTTCAAGTCTCCACGGACCGTTCCCAAAAAGGACATGGACATGTGGGCCCCGCTGTACAGATCGCGCTGTCCGGTTCTTCGAGGCGTTGTAATGCAACATCCCATCGAATTGGCAAAATCCATTATTTTAATGGAATAAATCCGCGTCATGGATAGGCGGGTATTTCAAGCTTGTGATTTCATCCCAAACATCGGGTTCGGCCGGGGCGCCGCCGGTCCGCGAAAGCTGCTTTTCAGGGGACGTCTGGGCGCATTAGTCCTGGCAACTTTCTTGACCTGTGCCAATGCCCATATAGCGCTGGCCCTGTCACCCTGCGGTTGACGCAATGCAGCGCGCGCCGTGTGTCATCTACCCTGACGATGTCCGTCTAGAGGATGGTTCGGTGTAGGAGCTGCGGCGCTGTCGTATTTGTCGTTTCCCCGACACCTTGCGTTAGACAGGTGTCCCTCCGCACCCTCTCTAAGCCTTTGAATTAACGTTCGGAAGGCTATTGGCACGACTCTTGCGACGCCCTCGTCGTGAGACGCGGGAGCTGCCTATCGACTCCGGGTGCCGTGACGGCAGGAAGGAAAGCACATGTTAGATCGACGTCAGATCCGCATTCAGTGGGGAACGAGGCCCTCCCGCGGAGTGCGAATTTCTTATAAATCCGGCCGGAGACGACACTCACAACCAGCCAATGTCAGGCCATGGCTGCGGATGGATGCGGAGATGGATTTCGACCAGTATGTGATTGCCTGTATCCTTTTGCGTGCGCTCGAGGAGATCGACGTTGGCCAGGCGACGGCGACGGAGGCGACCGGCCTTTCGCGAGCCGAGTTGCAGGATATTCTCACTCAAAGTTTTCCCCCTGGCCTCGCCGACGCCTTCTCCCTGGAAGAGGCAAGCGATGCCGAGCCTGGCGTGGAGGAAGAACTTCTGCGAGGTATGTTGCTTTCGCATGCCCGGCCGGGCGACCCCGCGAGCGCCCGCTTCGCCAAGATCGTTGCCCGGCGCGCCTTGCGCCATGACCACCTCTGGCAGAACCTTGGCCTTTATGACCGGTCCGAGCTCAGCCGCTTGCTTGCGAGCCATTTTCCCACACTGGCAGCTGGCAACACCAATAACATGAGATGGAAGAGGTACCTTTACCGTAAGCTCTGCGAGGCTGAAGGCTTTTCGCAGTGTACCGCGCCCACTTGCCGAGGTTGCATAGATTTCAAAACCTGCTTCGCTTCGGAAGAAAGCTAAGTCGTAACCGGTGTTTCGCTCCCACCTGATACATCTCCCTCAGGTGAATGCCTATGGAGGGGGGTAATAGGTCAGGGCTCGCGATATCGTGGAGAACATAACGCCATGGCCGATCCCGCCTTGAAGGACCTTTCCAGCAATCGGTCAGCCGCGTTCGTCGGCGGGGCTGCTATCGGCACCCTTGGTGGCCTGATTGGACTTGGCGGTGCGGAATTCCGTCTACCCCTTCTAATCGGTCCGTTCGGATTTGCCGCATTGGAAGCGGTGATCCTCAACAAGGCCATGAGCCTAGTCGTCGTAGCGTTCGCCCTGCCATTTCGGGCGGCGACTGTTCCGTTCGATCAGATCGCGGGGCATTGGCCGATCATCGTCAATCTCCTGGCCGGAAGTCTCGCAGGTGCCTGGCTCGGCGCGGGCTGGGCGACGCGGCTGAAGTCCGAGACGCTCTACAAGGTGATTGCCATCTTGCTATTCATCATTGCGGGCGTGCTCGTGTTTGGTTACGACATCTCCGCCGGGGTGGCCCTTGTTGCGGGGGCGACGCAGATTGTTGCGGGCGTGGTCGCGGGCCTCGTGATCGGCATCGTGGCATCCCTGCTCGGGGTCGCAGGCGGCGAGCTTCTGATTCCAGCCCTCATCCTTCTCTTCGGCGCAGACATCAAACTCGCGGGCAGCCTCTCCCTGGCGGTCAGCCTGCCGACGATGATCGTCGGGTTTACCCGCTACAGTCGTGACCAGAGCTTTGCCGTCATCAAAAGCAACCGTATTTTCCTGCTCGTCATGGCCTTCGGATCGATCCTTGGCGCGTTTATCGGGGGACAGCTCCTCGGCATCGTCCCGAGTGTCGTGCTGCTGCCTGCTCTTGCTTTGATCCTGATGATTTCCGCGATCAAGATATGGCGGCACACGTGATCCGCTGCCTCCAGATTTCCTACGCGCCAGCGCACGATCTTCAACGGTCGTGCGAAGCGAACCGCCAAGGTAGCAATTCATCGATCCGGCTCTGCTTGTGGCCGTTGACGATGGCGGTGAGCGTGGCGGTCGGGTAGGCCAGCGGATCGATAGAATTGAGTTTGCGGTTTATGCCGACCGTCAAATTATGCCGAGCACCTCTTCCAACATATTGCAGAGGGTTTTTAGCTTGGCGTCGCGTTATTCGACATCGCGGAGCGCGCCGAGTCTGACAGCGACGGTCAGTTGAAAACGTGTTGGGCTAAGCCGCGGGCGCGAGCGGCGTTCTATGGGTATTGAATGCTGCGCGTCCAAGGAAAGGGCATCGCACAGTGGCGTGATGCAGGGGTGGCGGGAGCGCGGGTGACGAAAGCTGCACGGATTTCGGTTTCGATAAACGTGACGATTGACGCTGTGTCTTGCCCGGGAGGGACTGGCGGGCAGGACGGCACACACCTTGGCGGGATCGACGCGGTTTGCCGGCCGAACGGGGCGATGCGGCGCCGATGAAAGCAGTGTGGTTCTTTCATGACGTATGCCAGTATCGCAAGGTGTCCATGGAGAAACTCCTTGTCACTTTTCCATGGAAAGCCCATCACAGATCAGGCGACAGTGGGCAACGTGGGGCAAAACACCGGTTACGCTAAGTCGCCTGCCACGGATCAAGAGCAGGATCCATTTGGCTAAGAACGCTTTGCTTTCATCGGCGGCACGAGGCCTCCGGGCTTGTTCGCCATCAGCACAAACCCGCACGCCTTTCGCGGCGTCGTTGCACGGAGGAGGGGATGTTCATCGCCTCGCGATATTTTGTGACGGTGCGACGCGCAATGCTGATGCCGCTTTCCTTGAGCTTGGCGACGATGTCGTCGTCGGAAAGCGCTTTATCGAGCGGTTCTGCGGCGATTATCGATTTGATGCAATGGCGGACAGTTTCGGCGGAGTAAGCGTCGCCGCCTTTTGAAGAGGCAATCGCGACGGTGAAAAAAAACTTCAATTCGAACACGCCGCGCGGCGTGAGCATATACTTGTTCGACGTCACGCGGCTTACCGTCGACTCGTGCATGTTGATCGCTTCAGCGACGGCTTTCAGATTGAGCGGTCGAAGATGAGCGATGCCATGTTCCAGAAAGACATCCTGCTGGCGGACGATTTCGGTTGCTACCTTGAGGATCGTCTTGGCGCGCTGATCGAGGCTGCGAACCAGCCAGCTCGCGTTTTGGAAGCATTCGTTGAGGAATGCCTGGTCTTGCGAGTTGTGAGTGGTCAGGCGAGAGACTTCCGCAAAATAGGTCTGGTTGATCAGCACCTTGGGCAGCGTGTCCGGATTAAGCTCGATTTGCCATCCGCCTCCAGGCGAAGGCAGCACGCAGACGTCGGGTATGATGTATTCCGGTCCTCCGGATTGGAACCTGTTTCCAGGCTTGGGATCGAGCGTACGGATCTCATGCAACATGTCGAGAAGGTCATCTTCATCGACTCCGCAATCACGCTTCAATGCTCGAAAATTGCGTTGCGCAAGCATCTCAAGGTTGGCGACCAAAGCTGCCATTGCCGGGTCGAACCGGTTTCGCTGACGCAACTGTATCTCGAGGCACTCGCTGAGACTTCTCGCGAATATTCCCGGCGGATCAAGGAGCTGCAGGGTCCCGAGAATCCGCTCCACATCCGTCTCCGGGACATTCAGCTTCTTAGCCAATTCCAAAAGGTTTACCTGAAGATACCCGGTGTCTTCCAAATGGTCGGCAAGCTCCCGGGCAATCAACCGTTCCTGCGGGGTGAATGCCGTGAGGGCGATCTGACGAGCCACATGGTCGTGCAATGTTTCGGGGGTGGCGGCAAACTCCGCCAGGGCAGGGCTTTGAGCCGCGGGAATATTGGCGGTATCTCGGATTGATTTCCATTGACCGAGCAGTTCCGGGATTTCGACCCCGGTCGACCTATCAACGGAGTCTTTGCGCGTGCTGATGTTCGGATCCTCCTCCGAAATCGTCGACACATCTCCAGAAGCGGTACCATCGTTTGACGCCAGCTCCAAAAACGGGTTTTTCTCCAATTCCTGCTCCACGAACTGATGCAATTCGTGATGCGCGAGCTGGAGCAGGCGGATCGACTCGATGAGTTGGGGGGTCATAGTGAGCGTTTGCTGCTGACCCTGTTGAAGGCTTGTGAAGGACTTCATGATTGAAGCGAACTCCGATCGAGCGACACACTTGCCGTGCGTGAAAGTAGCCGTGAGACGTAAATCCCCTGGATCAAGCGACGGCCGAGGCCTTCAGCGATCGAAGAATGTTCTGCGGCGAAGACACGCCATAGGGATCGGTTTCGCAGTTGTCGGAGAAACCTTCCTCCTCGAACCACTGCTCCACCACGCCATTGTTGACCACCGCAGCGTAGCGCCAGGAGCGCATACCGAAACCGAGATTGTCCTTGGCGACCAGCATGCCCATCTTGCGCGTGAACTCTCCCGAGCCATCGGGAATGAGTTTGACGTTCTCGAGTTCCAGCGCCTTGCCCCATGCATTCATGACGAATGCATCGTTGACCGAGAGACAGTAGACCTCGTCAATGCCCTCCTTCTTGAACTCGCCATGTAGTTCTTCGAAATCAGGGAGTTGGAGGGTTGAGCAGGTCGGGGTGAAAGCGCCTGGCAGCGAAAACAGAATGACGCGCTTGCCGCTGAAATAATCGTCGGACGTATAGTCTTCCCAGCGGTACGGGTTTGGTCCCCCTATAGAGTCATCGCGAACACGCGTGCGAAAGGTGACGAACGGAACCTTGGTCTTCGTGGTCATCAATGGTACTCCCCTAGAAGAAAAACTTGTGCACGGCTTCTCGGCTGCGGCCGGCGCGACACCGAACTCAGCCGGCACATCGGTCTAGCAAGACCCATGCCATTGGTATAAAGCAGGAAATCTCACTGCCTTTGAGCGATCCCTTGGCTTGTCCGCAAGGTCTGACAGAGCGCGCCGAAGTCGTTGGTCATGCGCGCGAAACACAGGTGCTGACTTTCGGTTGCCTTAGCGGGCCAGCGCTCCTTCGGAGATCGAAGAAGTCTCCAGGGGCTCTTGTGTCGGAAGTCGGACAAGAATGTCGCAGGCCTAACCAAGAAGTCGCAAGTCCCGCCATCGGGTGACGACAAGTCGCGCCGCGCAAAGGGTCGCCAATCGGCATGCAACTTGCTTCAATGGTTTTGTCCCGGCGCACGGCTCTGGCAGATCTCCAAGGGAAGCAGACCATGGATCAGACTGTTTTTGTTCCCAAGAGCATTGGCCCCATTGAGGACCCGACAAAAACGCTTCACAACCTGATTTCCTCATCCGACCTGACGCATCTCATGGGGGCGCATGACGGGCTTTCCGCGGCAATCGCAAAGCAGGGGGGCTTCAAGGGCCTTTGGGCGTCGGCGCTGTCCATTTCGGCGAGCCTCGGCTACCGCAACGCCAGGGAGGCAGATTGGACCCGTGTTCTCGAGGTGGTGGAGCGCATGGCAGACGCCAGCAAATTGCCGATTCTGGTCGATGGCGATTACGGCTTCGGGAACCTTAGTGCGCGGTCACTAGCAACGAAGCTTTTGCAGCGCGGCGCCTCTGGTGTGTGCATTGGGGACGCGAAAATGAACGCCTTCAGCAATCGTCATCAGTTGGCCGGAATCGATGAGTTCTCCGGCCGCCTGAAAGCGATCAAGGACACTGCGAGAAGCGACCTTGTGGTTGTCGCCCGCACCACGGCGTTGACTGGCCACGGTCTCGACGAGGCCCTTCGGCGTGCTCACGCCTATGTGTACGCCGGCGCCGATGCCATACTCATCCATTCGCCAAAGGGCGACGCTGGCGCGATTTCCGCCTTCGCGAAAAAATGGAAGAGGCTTCCGCTCGTGATCGTAGCCACGAACGACTACGGCACACCGGTTTCAGTATTTAGCGAGGCTGGCATTTCCATGTTGATCTGGGCCGATCATGCAATGCAGGCTGCGGTCGCAGGCATGCGGGCCGTATGTGACTGCGTCACGCCGAAGCAAGCATGCGCGAGCATTGAGCCGGAGGTGGCAATCATCGACGAAATGTTGGACCTGCGGCGCTATGACGAACCGCTTTCCGGGGAACATCGGTGTTTGCCCGGCCTGCATTGTGGGCATCGGCCGCGCTGAAGCACGTGCCGGATATCGACGATCTGACGGTTAAGGAGGCGCACATGCTTGCAAAACGGCTGTCTTCGCTCTCGGGGCCAGGAACGGCACGCGAGGCTGTCGCGATTGCCGCGGGGAACGGAAGACAGATCGTTGATTGCCGCTGGCGAGGTGATTGGCTCCGCCGACGGTGATGATTGCGGATGCCCAGAGCCCAGGCAACCCGGCTTGACGGGCAATCGTGGCCGAGAGTCCGTCATGCGCTTCCATCAGGAACGAGAGGCCTGGAGACGTGATGAGTTTTTGTAAGACGAACGGTATCTCCCCAAGCACGGCTGAGGCCGATAGGCCCACTGGCTGACAACACCATAACGGGAACTTCAGGAGGCGCACATGCTTGCGCAACGCACAACCATGCTCAAAGGGTCGGGGACAGCAGCGGCTCGAGCAGCGGCCAAAGAGGCCGCCGCTGCCGGCATTCAGGTGGTCGACTTGACGGCCGGCGAAATCTGGACGGACCTCGCTCCGACCATCCGTGATGGTGCAATCGCCGCGATCGACAAGGGGATCAACCGCTATACCGACACCATCGGGATCCAGGAATTGCGCGAAGCGCTGGCCCGCAAGGTGACCGAGGAAACCGGCCAGGCCTGTGGAGCCGGCGAGATCGCCGTTACGACCGGCGCCAAGCAGGCCTTGTTCAATATCGCAATGGTGCTGTTAAATCCGGGCGACGAGGTCATCATCCCGACCCCGTACTGGACGACATTTCCGGCGCAAGTCCAGATCGCCGGGGGCGTCCCGGTTCACGTTGACACAAGAGCAAATGGCTTCGTGCCCCGCATCGAAGACGTCGCGGCGGCCGTCACTCCGCGCTCGCGCGCGATAGTCGTCAACACGCCGAACAATCCGACTGGCACGGTCTATCATGCGGCGCTTTTGCGCGCGCTTGGCGAGCTTGCCATTGAGCACGATCTCTGGATCATCTTCGATGAGTGCTACGGGGATTTCATCCACACGGACATCGGCCATCATTCGATCGTGTCGACCATTCCGGAAGTGCGCTCTCGCACGGTGATCGTGAATGCCTTCAGCAAGACGCTCGCCCTGACCGGGTGGCGGATCGGCTATCTGGCGGGCCCGGAGCCTCTCGTCAGCGCGGTGAAAGCCCTGCAATCCCATACGACGTCGAATCCGAACGTGATCGCTCAGCATGCGGCCTTGCATCATCTGGAGACCACGGAAGGAACGTTCGAGGCGGGTCTGCAAAGACAACTCGCGGCTGCGCGCAACATGGGTCTCCAAGTGCTTTCGGGCCTGTCGCGCATACCGACACCGGCGGCGATGGGCGGCTTCTACTTCTATCTCGATATAAGGAACTTGGTGGCGCCCGATCCATGCAACCTGGTGATCGGCGATCGTGACGTCGACACGCTGGTTCGCGAGCTGATCGCGAAGGCGGGCGTCGCGGCGGTTCCCGGGACAGCATTCGGGGATCCTTTTGGCATCCGCCTTTCCTACGGAGTCCCGTCCGATGTCTTGCAGGACGGCCTCGTCCGCTTGGTCGAATTCCTGAATGCCTGGAGTTACGGAGCTTCGCCGCGAGCGGAAAACGAAGAAAGGGTGCTGTCATGACGATGCTTCCGACCAAGGCCGTGATATTGGCGGCGGGGTTCGGATCCCGGCTGCGACCGCTCACCGACCTGCGGCCCAAGCCGCTCGTCGAGGTCAACGGCACGCCGATCCTTCATAATGCATTGCGCAATCTCGAAGCGCTCGGCGTTGACCACGTCACTATCGTCGTCGGCTACCGGAAGGATGCCATCCAGTATTCCTGCGGCAGCCGGTTCGGCAACATTGCGATCAGCTATGTGGAGTCGAGCGTCTTTGACAAAACAGGCAGTGCCTATTCGCTCTGGCTGGCCCGCCACGCGCTTTTGTCGGGCGACACTTACTTGCTGGAAGGCGACGTGTTCTTCGACATCGAGGCGCTGCGCAAGCTCTCCCTCTTCCAAACCGGCAACGTCGCGGCCGTGGCGCCGTTCGACCGGTCGATGGAGGGCTCGGCAGTCGTGTTGAGCGACAATGGGAACATCGCCGAGGTGCGGATGAAGCAGACTGCGGCAAACCTGCTCGAGGGGATACCGCGTCTCTTCAAGACGATGAACCTGATCCGGTTCTCCGGCGGCGATCTGCGCCAGATGATCGTTCCGTGTCTGCACGATCTCATCAGTTGTGGCGCCGTGACGGCCTACACCGAAGAGCTACTTTCGCACCTGGTCGAGCGCAAAGGCCTGCAGATTGCGGCAGCCCGCTGCGACGATGTGCGCTGGTACGAGATCGACAGTGAGGCGGATCTCCGCATCGCCGAGGCGATGTTCATCACCGCTCGCGAGCTGCCCTGCTAGCGGCTAGAGCAGGGAGAAAGAACATGCTTCGCTATCTTCTCGATCCGGCCAATGCAATTACGACAGCCGGGCTGTATTCTCAGATGGTAATCGAAGCCGTACGGAGTCTCTCAACGAGGTGCCCCCGTCAATTCCTGCTTCGGCAGATAACGATCTTCGGCCAATGCCAATTCGTCGTATCGTAAAAGGCTAAAGACCTCGTCGAGCGTGGCAACCTCCGCCTCGACCCCGGCAATGCTCTCTTCCGCAGCTATGCGACTGCATACCTCGCGCATCCCGGCGATTGCAGCCCGCATCGTATGGTTTGCCCAGATCACAGTCGAGATGTCGGCATCTCGATAAGTCGAAACCGGCGTGCGGTAGTATTTGGTCGGCACAATCACGAGCGGAAGCTTCTGCCACTGCTTCGCGAAAGCGAGAATCTCGCCCGCATCGCTCTTGCGCGAATGGATCAGGATCGCGTCTGCGCCGGCATCGGCATAGGCGTCAGCGCGTTTCAGAGCCTCTTCCAGGCCGAAGCCGGCAATCAACGCTTCGGTCCTGGCGACCAGGACAAGGTCATTCCCTGTTGTGTCTTTGATCGCTTTGAGGCGGCCGGAAAACTCACCGATGTCGGCGAGGCGATGGTGGTCTCCGACGAAGCTATTTACCTTCGGGAAGCCCTTGTCCTCCAGGCAGACGCCGGCGCCCCCGTGCTTCAAGAGCTTCATTGCCAGCAGCCGAGCGTTATTGAAGTTGCCGAACCCCGAGTCGCCGTCGACCAGGATTGGCAATCCACTAGCGTCGGCCACGCGCTCCACCACATCGACCAATTCGGTCCAACTCGCCTCGCTGGCGTCGCGATAGCCGAGTGCCGAAGAGATCGAAAGTCCGGAGGCCCAAAGGCCTTTGAAGCCCGCCTGCTTCGCAATCGCCGCCGAGAGTCCGTCGTGGGCTTCCATAAGGAATGACAGGTCGCTGGAGCAAATGAGATCACGGAGTGTCTTCGTCGGGTCCTGGACGGGGCCGATCGGCCGGGGCATGAAAAATGGCTGATCCATTGTCATTCCTCCTTCATGAACGAAGCTTGAGTAATCCTGGCCGAAAAGGCAATGGACGTATGAAGTATATTTTCAATATGCTTTTGGAAAAATCACGCGCCGTTAGGACCCTAAATAATATATTTCGGGACATATGAAAAAATCTATTTATATGGGTTCAGGAAGGAACAACCGCTTGAAGCCGATGGCGCAACCGATGCAACATTGTGCTTGGCCTTGGTCAACTCATGCCACCGGCACTGAATGTTGTTTGATCCAACGAATTTACTCAATGGAAGTCGACAAAGGAGAGCAAGATGTGGTTCTGCGAGAAAACCCCCCAGTGCCGCGGAATAGATATCCCAAAGGCGCGTGCGAAGGCCGACACAGCCTACGATGCTGTACTCAAATTGCTCTACAGCTACGCCTTGGTGCCGGGACAGCATCTCAGGGACAAGGAACTGGCGTCCAAACTCAACATCGGCCGAACTCCCGTACGCGAAGCGCTTATCCGACTTGCAGCTGAAGGGAAGATCATATCCCTTCCTCACAGGGGCTACTTCACGAGGCCACTCACCGAGTGGGCTCTATTGGACTCATATGCCGTGGCACGAGAAATTCTCACCTCGGCGATAGGGCGCGTACGAAATCAGTCACCCTTACACACCGCCACCTGTAACGAATTGATCCCAGCAGAACTCGCACTTCGAGCGGAGAGGATCTTCAGGGAAATTGCCGAAGCGACATCGAATTGCGAAATGTGCAAAATCATTGAGAATTTCTGTTTTTGCACTCACCCTTTACGCATGGAAATAACCGCATCCAAGCTTTCTCTATCGTTTGGGAAAAGTCTCGCCAAGCTGGCGGGTGCGATGTCCCATCTTGGCAATGCAACGGGAGTGGTGGAGTCCGCATTAATGAGCCACCTTAGCTTAGAGCAGAGCGCAGTCTCAAGCATTGTGCAAGACATGAACGCACGACGGCTAACAATCTTTCCCTCGTAGCGAGAGGTGCGTGACCAATTCCTCTGCCCAAGGAGGAAGGCACGGGAACGGTAGGCCCATACTGGAATGAACCCACCTGCGTTTAACGTTTGACCATGGTGCCGTTCACGGTTCTTTGCCGAAGTGACGGGCACCATAAACGATACCGCTCCGCTGCAGGGACGCTGTCCTGCGGAAGACGACGTTCGCAAGTAATACCAGTCCGACAATAGGTAGGGTTTGTTCGATTCTCGACACAGGCGGATTGAGCCAATCTCCTCTTCTGCCTCAAGCTAAACAACTGAAAAGACAATCTCAAACTTATTTCCTCGGCCAAATCCGTCAAATCGGCACGTGTTTTGAAGACCGTGCTTGGAGTGCGGCGAGAGTTGCCGGCTCGTATTCGGGAGGCGCTACTGAGTTCAACGCAAGCGGTGCGCTGTCTGAGATTGGAAATGCTGTGTCTCGACGATTTCGCTCGCCCCTTTTGGTCGAGCAGCCATACGCGCCGGAGAGCCCATCGCCTTCCCGGCCAGCGAAGACACCAATTGGCGAATGGTTGATGGTAGGAGAAACCAAAGTGGTGAGCAAGCCGATCCCAGATCATGTCCCACCCGAAATGGTGAAGGACTTCAGCCTGTTCACGTCGCCCGACATGCAGCGCACGCCCAACGGGGATCCGCACGCAGCTGTCGCTTGCCTCCACGCCGGGCCGCCAATCTTTTTTTCTCCCAACAACACGCGCGATGGCCGAGGGACCTGGGTCATCACTCGCGCTAAGGACCAACGCCGAGTGCTACAGGACCCCGAGACCTTTTCCAGCCATCGCAGCATCTTCGCCTCGGCGCTCGGCGAAAACTGGCCGATGATCCCGCTGGAGCTCGACCCGCCGGTCCACGCCGTCTTTCGCTCGTTACTCAATCCCTTGTTTTCGCCCAAGCGGGTGATGGCGCTGGAGCCGGCCGTCCGTGAACGTGCGGTCGCGCTGATCGACAGGATCTCCGCGTCGAGCACAAGTTGTGACGTTATGAAGGATTTCGCCTTTCCCTTTGCGGTCAGCATTTTTCTTTGCTTTCTGGGCCTATCTGATGAGCGGCTCGACACATTTGTCGGCTGGGGGAAGGATCTGCTCCACGGAGGCGCTGTCAAACGAACAGTGGCGGCCCGGGCCATTGTGCAGTTCATCGATGAACTTGCAGCCCTGCGCCGCAAAGATCCGGTCGTTGATTTCATGACCTTCATCGTTGAAGCTGAGGTCGATGGCCGTCCGCTAACCGGCGAGGAGGTCCGTGGCATCGGCGTGCTTTTGTTGGTCGCAGGACTCGACACGGTCGCTACAGCGATAGGCTTCGACTTGGCCTATCTTGCGCGCAATCTCGAAGACCAGGAATTGCTGCGGAATGAACCGGAACGGATCGTGCCTGCAGCCGAAGAATTGCTGCGGGCCTATTCGACCGTGCAGATGATCCGCGTAGCAAGGAAAGATATCGATTTCGAAGGCGCGCCGATCCGTAAGGGCGACTACATTTCCTGCGCCACGATGATTGCCAATCGTGACCCAGCGGAATTCGATCACCCCAACACGATCGATCTCGCACGAGAGGACAATCGCCACTCTGCCTTCGCCTGTGGTCCCCACCGTTGTCTTGGCTCGCACCTTGCCCGGCGGGAGATTGTTGTTGGCCTCGAGGAGTGGCTGGCCCGCATCCCGGCCTTCCGTATCAAGGAAGGTACGTCGCCCATCACCTACGGCGGCCATGTGTTCGGAATCGAGAATCTGATTCTGGACTGGTCCTGACCAATGGCCGCAGGGGGCACAGACATGGAGGTACTGCATGCGCATCATCGTCCACAACGCCAAATGCCAGGGCCACGCGCGATGCTGGTCGCAAGCGCCCCACATCTTCAAGCTGGATGAGGACGGCTATATCCTGCCTGGTGACATCGAGGTTGCGGAGAGGGACGAACTCCTCGCGTCACGAGGCGCTCGATCCTGCCCCGATCATGCGCTGGAAATTGATCGCTCGCCCGATGAATTGCTTGATCGGTTTTTGTTCAATCAAGAACCTGGAGGCTTCAAGTAACTAGAGCTTTCCCGTACAGGACCGCAACAGCCTGTGTCCAGACATTCAGCCGCTGTGCCAATTCCTCTGCAGTGGCTGTTCACGTCGATACGCAATCGGTGGCCAGTGTTTGCCGACAGCGGAGCTGCCTCAACCGCCGAACAGTCCGAAATCGTTGCTGCGTAACTGAAGCGCGAACACGTCTCTTCCAATCTCAGATCTGCGACAAAACCATGGACCACGAAAAAATTGCCGAACTACTCGACCGCGAGGCGATCCGCGACTGTCTCTATCGGTACTGCCGCGGGGTGGACCGCGCGGATGAGGCGGCGCTACGTAGCTCCTACTGGCCCGATGCGCATGACAGTCACGGGGCCTATTCCGGCTCGGCCGAGGGTTTCATTGAGTTCGCGCTGGGTGTCTTGAAGACCGAACCGCGAAATATCCATCAAATCACTAACGTTCTGATCGAGTTCATCGGCCCGGCAGAGGCCGCCGTCGAGAGTTACTTCACTGCTCGGCAACGCGGACCGGACGGGGCCAGGACAATACGTCAGGTTCTCCTTTGCGGTCGCTATTGCGACCTGTTTCAGAAGAGGGAAGGGGAGTGGCGAATTGCCGAGCGCACTGTGGTCTACGATTGGCTTGAGGAGCAGACCCCGCCGGCAGCATCCGAGGTAAAGCGGTTCGGTCTTCGCCAGCCCATCGGAGCATCGCATCCGGACGATCCGGTCTACGCGCTCGGGAAGCGCTGCATACCTTCCCAGGCGCGAAAGTGAGGCGGAGAGCTTCCTTTATGAAGTCGCCAGAACGCGTTGTCATCATTACAGGCGCTGCAGGCGGGATCGGCCGTGCCCTGGTCGATGTCTTTGCCGCCGATGGAGACATTGTCGTCGCGCTGGACCTCCCTGGCAGCGGCGTGATTGAATTGGGCCGCAGTCTTGGCCAGCCGCATCTCGGCCTGGAGTTCGATGTCTCCGGGGAGGAGGACATCCTTGCCCTTTACGATCGGATCGATGCACAGTTTGCTGAGGTCGGCGTACTGGTCAACAACGCGGCTGTGGGGCCCACAATGGCCGCGACTGTCGACACGAGCGTCGATGATTTTCGACGCACGTTGCAAATAAACCTGATCGCGCCTTTCGTCATGGCCCGCGAAGCAGCGCGGCGGATGCAGCCGGGCGCTGTCATCGCCAATGTCGCCTCGATGGCGGGCGTGCTCGGGAATCCCAGACGCAATGCCTACGCCGCCTCGAAAGCGGGCCTTATCGCGATCACGAATTCGCTGGCATGCGAGTTGGCTTCGAGCGCCATCCGCGTGACGGCAGTAGCGCCTGGGTATGTCCGCACGCCAATGATTGCCCGACTGGAGCATGCAGGCAAGATAGACCTCGCGGCGGTTCGCCGCCGCGTGCCGATGGGGCGGATGGCGCGTCCCGACGAGATCGCCAGGACCGTGCGTTTTCTGGCTAGCACGCACGCGGGTTACATCAACGGTTCGGTGCTGACGGTTGATGGTGGTTGGATGTGCTTCAATCAGCCCGGCGATGCACATCCGCCGGTATATGCGGCGGCGCCAGCAGAACTCTCCCCTCCGGCCGAGCACACCGGAGCGCGGATCGTGCTTGTTACCGGCGGGGCGAACAGCATTGGCGCGGCCGTCGTTCGCCGCTTTGCCGCAAGCGGCGCCACTGTCGCAATTGCTGACAGAGACGGTGCAGCAGCGGCAGAGCTCGCTGGTTTTCTCGGTGGCAAGCACATGGCGAAATCCGTGGACGTGGCTGTCGAGAGGGAGGCCGTAGCGCTGTTTGAGGAGCTGCGGCAGCGCTTCGGCGGGCTCGATGTTCTCGTCAACTGTACTGCTGCGGCCGATACTTTTGTGCCAGGGATCCAACAAGCACCGACCCAGATCGAACGCGCCGTGGATGTCAATCTTACCGGCGCCTTCGCCTGCGCGCGTGAGGCCATCAAGACGATGCGCCCCGGCGGCGTGATCCTTAATGTCGCATCGATCGATACTATTCTGCCCTCCGCACCAAACCATGCCTATGGCGCGTCCAAGGCGGGGCTGGAGATTTTGACCCGGTGCCTGGCGGCCGAACTCGGACCGGTTGGCCTTCGGACAGCCACCGTCGCTCCTGTCCAGATCCGCACGCCTGGCATCGCTCGCTCGGCAAAGCTCGGCAGCATCGACCCAGAAGCGATTAGCCAGTCGAACCGTATGGGCAGGATGGGACAGCCGGAAACCGTCGCTGACGCAGCGTTCTTCCTGGCTTCGTCTGACGCCTCATACGTCAACGGCTCCATCCTCCACGTGGATGGCGGCTGGACCTGTTTTGGCGATGCGGGATCGGGAAGAAAGCTCGATCAGGAACAACTAAAGGAGGCTCAGAAATGATTGTCGACCATCCGCCGGGCGACGTGCGGCGGCCCGTTAAAGCAGTGCCAAGCTTTCGGAAATCGCGCGCCTGTCGAGTCTTCCTACGGACCAATCTCCCTGCAACCGAGGAAACGCCATGGAATTCGCGACCTTCATCCTCGCAGCCCAGCGCGGCTATCATCAATCATCCGAAAGCGTCGTTCGCAACTCAATCGAACAGGCAGTTCTTTCGGAGCAGGCTGGCTTTAACACCGTATGGTTCGCCGAGCACCACTTTAACAATTACTCGCTGATTCCGTCGCCCTTGATGATGGTGGCGCATTGCGCCGGAGTGACGAGCGCCATTCGCCTCGGCACCGCGGTCTGCGTGCTACCGCTCTACCAACCGCAGCGCCTGCTTTCCGAGATCGGCCTCGCCGATATCGTTTCGAATGGCCGCCTTGAGCTCGGCATCGGCTCCGGATACCAGCAGTTCGAGTTCGAGCGCTTCGGCATCGACATCGATCAGGCGCCAGCCGTCTTTTCCGAATATCTGGACATCCTCCTCAAGGGCCTCGATCAAGAAATTTTCGAGCACGACGGCCATCAGTTGAAGATACCGTCGACGGCGATTTCGGTACGTACCGTTCAGAAACCACGGCCGCCAATTTGGGTCGCCGCAGCGTCGCCACCCAGCATGGGCCGGGCTTTTCGAGAGGGACACAACGTTTTGGTCACGGCATTTCACGATGGCTTGGATGCTTTAAGCACATTGCGGGAAAGCCTGGAAAAAGCAGCTTCCTTCGAGGGCAAGAATGTCTCGGACGCCAAAGTGTCGCTGTTGCGCTGCTGCTATGCTAGCGACGACGAGGCGGACATCAACAGCTATCTCGACAATGCCCGCTTCCAACGCCGGCTATCGGAGGCTCTGTACAAACGCCGCCAGCAAAGCAAGGACGGTTATCTGCTGCAGGAAACGCCGACGGAACAGGATCTGTCGTTCGAGACCATGCGCGAGAACCTGCCGATCGGCAGCGTGAATCGGGTGATCGACCGACTGCTGGAAGAAATCAGTATTCTGAGACCGGCTCAGATCGCGATTCAGACCCAATTGGGCGATTTCGACCAGAAGACGATGCTGCGGCAAATCGAGCTCTGGGGAGAAAAGATCATCCCAGCAGTCAACAAGTCGCTTGGTCACGCGGCCGGGATGGCAGAGTGACCGCTAATTCGAACGACGGCGTGCTTTTCGACTATTGGTTGTTCCGACGTGCTTGGGAGAGTTGCTTCCGCTGAATGCCCCCCGATGACCTATCTCCAACACGAGCGACATTACAGGCGACGGCACTACGACCGCGACCGTGCTCGCGCAGGCGATCGTCAGAGAGGACCGAAGGCCGTCGCCTCCGGCATGAACCCGATGGACTTGAAACGAGACATCGACCTCGCCGTCAACGGCTACCGGCGCAAGTCCATGCTGGAGGATATTGCAATCCTGGCGGCAAGGCACCGAGATCTCCAGAGACCTCGGCATCAAGTTGGAGAACGTCACGCTCGACATGCTCGGCCGTGCAACGAAGGTCTCGATCGAAAAGGAGAACACCACGATCATCAACGGCGCCGGCGCGAAAGCCGACATTGATGGCCGCGTTGCGCAGATCAGGGCGCAGATCGAAGAGACGACATCCGATGATCGCGAGAAGCTGCAGGAGCGCCTTGCCAGGCTCGCCGGCGGCGCTGCCGTAATTCGGGTCGTCGGCTCGACGGAAGTCGAGTGAAGGAACCGACGGACCGCGTCGACGATTCGCTGCATGCAACGCGTGCGGCAGTCGAGGAAGGCATTCTCCAGAGGAGGCGGCGTGGACTGCTGCGTGCGGTCAAGGCTAGCCCGGCTCATCTCAAGCCGATCACATCGCTTGATGTTGCCCATCCCCACACGTTCCAGTGGCACATGTACGCCGATCTTGCTGCAGCTATTACCATTACCTCTGTGGCCGATGGCTGGCCTTCGCACGCAGGAGGCTTGGGTATCGCAAGCAGCGTGACGGCCGTTCCGCTAGTTCAGCAGGAACGTGGAGGTTGGCACTCGAAGTGCCGCCGCTATGCGCCTGAGCCGGCCCGGGTCGACATCAGCGCCTAGTTCAATGCTTGTGATTTCTGCGCAAGTCAGTCCGCAGGTCAATGCAAGATCCTCGACGCTATATCCCACCGCTTCGCGAGATCGCCGAACAGCGGCGCCGATATCGACGTCGCCTCGGCTCGTGACGGACGCGCCTGCATTGCTCATTGAATTTGCCATAGGGCAACTCCTTCTATCATGTATCATTAGGGATATCGCAGCTACAGGGGCAGGACAGATCGATAATGTTGCAGCGCAATATTTGTGCGATAAGTATGACAATTTGCAAGGCAGGTGGCGGGAAGACCCCACGCCGCATAATGGTGTCGCACTTTGCGAGCTGTGAACCAGTCGGACACGCCGATCTCCTTGCTCGTGGGCGACCGTCGGAGACCGAGTGGTCGGAGGCGAGCACAACGCTAGTCGATCCGGGCCGGCTGACGGTGACGAGCACATCTGCCGGTCAGCGCAGGTCGAGGTTACTCAGTTCCCTGAGCTCCATAAGCGGTCCATTCTGCCAATGGTCGGGGTCATTCCATCAATCGCGATGTCACCCACGACACGAACATCGGGTCGGCAGCTCCTGCCGCCTCGCGACATGGAGTTACAAAAGTCGTGCCAACTGTGCAGCGGAAGCTCAGAAATAATTCCGCATACTGAGTATGAGCGTGATAGAGACAGCCGATCACTACCCCGTCGCGGACTCCGCAAAATCAGACAATGGGTGCAGGATGCTTGCCTCGGTCGAGCTCTGAGGCACAGTCTGCGCTGCGAAAATCGCATCATATCTCGTCCGGAACGTGCGCCGGTTGCTGGGCATGGCGCCGCAGTCGGCACAAGTGGCGTGGACGGCCGTCGAAAACCCGGTTGAGTGACGGGCCGACCGTCGCCGCCAAACTCTGGATACCCTTCGCTTCTTGCACGTGATCAATCCAGAGCCGTCCAATTTCGACCTATGTAGAGAGAAGCTGACAACGCAACTTGCGGCCCTAAATTGCGCCCGCTTCGGCCGTTCGTAGGAGAAACTCGACCATCGCATTGAGCATATGGAGCTGGCGGTTGCCGATTGGGAGGAAGGCGAGGCCTGGGAGGACAGTGGCAAACATCGCCTTGGTTCTACCGGCGCTGAAGGCGCAATGGACCTCAGCTCGGTGGAGATCGGATTTCTTGCAGCGCAACCTTCGTGACCGTTTTATCGGCGCCACCCACCGCGGAGCCGAGGTCGTGACTTCGCGCCTTTCCTCAGGGAGCTCATAACCAAGCGGAGGTTCATATTGGGAACCACACCCACTCTCCACCTGGGAGCATGGATGTCCGTTCGCCTCCATTTCGAAGCACGTTGATTCTGCTGTCGTCATCACTAACCGAGGTCAATCTAAAGCGATCGCCAAGGAACAGCATCCGACAGCTTCCGTCGGCTTTGTCGGATCAGCGACACAGACTTGTTTAGCCGATGTCTTGTTTCGGCTTAGTGTAATTACCTGAAAAAACAATCAAAATATTCTCCTTCGGCTCGATCAGGCAGATTTGGCACGAGTCTTGAAACTCCTCATTGCGAGGCGGCGCGAGCTGCCGACCGCCATTGCGCGATGGATGGAACGAAGGAAGGAAGGCAACATGTCAGATTTGCGTCAAATCGCATTCTACGGCAAGGGGGGCATCGGCAAGTCCACCACCTCCCAAAATACGCTCGCGGCCCTTGTCGATCTCGGGCAGAAGATCCTTATCGTCGGCTGCGATCCCAAAGCCGACTCCACCCGCCTTATCCTGAACTCGAAAGCGCAGGACACGGTTCTGCACCTCGCGGCAGAGGAAGGTTCGGTGGAAGACCTCGAACTCGAGGACGTGCTCAAGGTCGGCTACCGAGGCATCAAGTGCGTGGAGTCCGGTGGCCCGGAGCCGGGCGTCGGTTGCGCGGGCCGTGGCGTCATCACCTCCATCAACTTCCTCGAGGAGAACGGCGCCTATGACGACGTCGACTACGTCTCCTACGACGTGCTCGGCGACGTCGTATGCGGCGGCTTCGCTATGCCCATTCGCGAGAACAAGGCGCAAGAAATCTACATCGTCATGTCCGGCGAAATGATGGCGCTCTACGCAGCCAACAACATCGCCAAGGGTATCCTGAAATATGCCCATTCTGGCGGTGTGCGGCTCGGGGGGCTGATTTGCAACGAGCGCCAGACAGACCGCGAGCTCGACCTCTCCGAGGCGCTGGCTGCCAAGCTCAATTCCAAGCTCATTCACTTCGTGCCGCGTGACAACATCGTCCAGCACGCCGAGCTCAGGAAGATGACAGTGATCGAGTATGCGCCGGACTCCAAGCAGGCCGGGGAATATCGCGCGCTAGCCGAGAAGATCCACGCCAATTCGGGCCAGGGCACCGTCCCGACCCCGATTACCATGGAGGAACTCGAGGACATGCTGCTCGACTTTGGCATCATGAAAACCGACGAGCAGATGCTTGCGGAGCTTCAGGCCAAAGAAGCCAAGCTGGCGGTTGCCCACTAACTCCCCCGCCGTCAGCGGGAGCGCGCCGGCCTCGACCCGGCGCGCTCTTCCTAAAAACGCGGCCTCGCCGCTAGACGTCACGAACCTTGAAAGGGAACAGGCCCCATGAGCCTCGACTACGAGAATGACGGCGTTTTCCATGAAAAGCTTATCGAGGAAGTGCTGTCGCAGTATCCAGGCAAGGCGGCAAACCGCCGCAAGAAACATCTCAGCGTCGCAACAGGAGGGGAGGAAGCCAGCGAGACGGGCGAGGTCCTTTCCGAATGCGACGTCAAGTCAAATATAAAGTCCATTCCGGGCGTGATGACGATCCGCGGATGCGCCTATGCCGGCTCCAAAGGTGTTGTGTGGGGGCCGATCAAGGACATGATCCACATCTCACATGGGCCGGTCGGTTGCGGTCAATATTCCTGGTCGCAGCGCCGTAACTATTACATCGGTACGACGGGCATCGATACCTTCGTGACCATGCAGTTCACCTCCGACTTCCAGGAGAAGGACGTCGTTTTCGGCGGCGACAAGAAGCTTGGAAAGATTATCGATGAGATCGAGGAGCTGTTTCCCTTAAACAAAGGTATTACCATCCAGTCGGAATGCCCGATTGGTCTGATTGGCGACGATATAGAGGCGGTGTCACGCAAAAAGGCAAAGGAGCACGAAACGACGATCGTGCCGGTGCGCTGCGAGGGCTTTCGCGGCGTCTCGCAATCGCTTGGCCACCACATCGCCAACGACTCGATCCGCGACTGGGTCTTCGACAAGGCAAACGCAGATTTCGAGCCCGGCCCCTACGACGTAAACGTTGTCGGCGACTACAACATCGGCGGCGACGCCTGGGCCAGCCGCATTCTGCTCGAGGAAGTGGGACTGCGCGTGGTCGGCAACTGGTCGGGGGACGCGACGCTCGCTGAGGTCGAGCGCGCGCCGAAGGCCAAGCTCAACCTCATCCACTGCTACCGCTCGATGAACTACATATGCCGGCACATGGAGGAAAAATACGGCATTCCCTGGATGGAGTATAATTTCTTTGGCCCCTCGCAGATCGAGGCCTCTCTGCGCAAGATAGCTAGGCATTTCGGGCCGGCAATCGTGGACAAGACCGAGGCGGTCATCGCCAAGTACCGGCCCCTGGCCGATGCGGTCATCGACAAGTATTGGCCCCGCCTCGAAGGCAGGACGGTGATGCTCTACGTCGGCGGTCTGCGCCCTCGTCACGTCATCACGGCCTATGAGGACCTCGGCATGGTGATCGTCGGCACCGGCTACGAGTTCGCTCACAACGATGATTATCAGCGCACCGGCCATTATGTGAAGAAGGGGACCCTGATCTATGACGACGTGACCAGTTACGAGCTGGAAAAGTTCATCGAGCGGATCCGCCCCGACCTCGTCGGCTCCGGCATCAAGGAGAAGTACCCGGTGCAGAAGCTGGGCATCCCGTTTCGCCAGATGCACTCCTGGGATTATTCCGGCCCGTATCATGGCTATGATGGGTTCGCCATCTTCGCCCGCGACATGGATCTAGCCGTAAACAGCCCGATCTGGGACCTCTACGAAGCCCCTTGGAAGAAAAAGGCCATGAAGTCTGCTGCGGTCGCAGCCGAATGAGGATCCGGCCTCCCGCGACCAGGAAGGCGATGAACGCCAGCACCCATTGATCCGCAGAAAACCTGAAACGCCTCAACGCCCCTGTGTTGGCGTCTGGGCGCGTCAGATGCAAAAAGGTGATGACCATGCCGCAGTCGGCCGAAAAAATTCTCGACCATGCTCCGCTGTTCCGGGAGCCGGAATACAGGCAAATGCTCGCCGAGAAGAAGCTGAATTTCGAATGTCCGCACCCGGACCAGATCGTTACCGATCAAGGCGAATACACCAAAACCTGGGAATACCGGGAAAAGAACCTCGCCCGCGAAGCGCTTGTCGTAAACCCCGCCAAAGCCTGTCAGCCGCTCGGCGCAGTGTTCGCGGCCGCGGGGTTCGAGCGGACCATGTCCTTCGTCCATGGCAGCCAGGGTTGCGTCGCCTATTACCGTTCGCACCTTTCGCGACACTTCAAAGAGCCTTCATCGGCAGTTTCGTCCTCGATGACCGAGGACGCGGCGGTGTTCGGCGGACTGAAGAACATGATCGACGGGCTCGCCAATACCTATGCGCTCTATGACCCGAAGATGATTGCCGTCTCCACCACCTGTATGGCGGAAGTCATCGGTGACGACCTGCACGGCTTCATCGAAAACGCCAAGGGCGAGGGCTCGGTCCCAGCTGACTTCGACGTTCCTTTCGCTCATACGCCGGCCTTCGTCGGCAGCCATGTCGATGGCTATGACGGCATGGTCAAGGGCATCCTGGAGAACTTCTGGAAGGGCAAGGAGCGCAAGGAAGCCGCCGGATCCATCAATATCATTCCGGGTTTCGACGGCTTTTGCGTCGGCAACAATCGCGAGTTGAAGCGCCTGCTCGACCTGATGGGCGTAACTTACGCCTTCATCCAGGATGCCTCCGACCAATTCGACACACCCTCGGACGGCACGTATCGCATGTATGACGGCGGTACGAAGATCGAGGACGTGAAAGCGGCCTTCAACGCCGAAGCGACACTGTCGCTGCAGCGCTACAACACCCGCAAGACGTTGGAATTTTGCCAGGAGTTCGGACAGGCGACCGCCTCCTTCCACTATCCGCTCGGAGTGAAGGCGACGGACGAATTCCTGATGAAGGTCTCGGAGATTTCCGGCAAGGAAATCCCCGGGACAATCGGCCTGGAGCGCGGTCGACTTGTGGACGCTATGGCGGACAGCCAAGCTTGGCTGCACGGTAAGAAATACGCGATCTACGGGGATCCCGACTTCGTATACGCCGTGGCCCGGTTCGTGATGGAGACTGGCGGGGAGCCGACCCACTGCCTCGCCACCAACGGCACGTCCGCCTGGGAAGCGGAGATGAAGGAATTGCTTGCATCCTCCCCATTCGGCAAGGATGCCCAAGTCTGGTCGGGCAAGGATCTCTGGGCGATGCGCTCGTTGCTTTTCACCGAACCGGTGGACCTGTTGATCGGCAATTCCTATGGCAAATATCTGGAGCGGGACACCGGCACGCCGCTGATCCGGCTGGCGTTTCCCATTTTCGATCGCCACCACCACCATCGCTTCCCGCTCATGGGCTACCAAGGGGGGCTCCGCGTCTTGACGACGATCCTCGACAAGATTTTCGACAAGCTCGACCGCGAGACGATCAAGGTCGGAGTGACGGACTATTCATATGACCTCACCCGTTAGGAGCGGCGGTTGGCTGAGACGCGGCCAGCCCTCTTCCGATGGACTTGGAGACCGGCGCAATGTCTTCGCCAACCGCTAAAATCCAGGATGTTTTCGACGAGCCCGGCTGCGAAATAAATCGCGGCAAGGACGACAAGGCGCGCAAAATGGGCTGTTCGAAACCGTTGACCCCCGGCGCGGCAGCCGGCGGCTGCGCTTTTGACGGCGCCAAGATTGTGCTGCAGCCGATCACCGACGTGGCACATCTCGTTCATGCACCGCTTGCCTGCGAGGGCAATTCCTGGGACAACCGCGGTGCGGCTTCGTCCGGACCAACCCTTTGGCGCAGAAGCTTCACGACCGACCTCACCCAGTTCGAGGTGGTGATGGGGCAGGGCGAGCGGAAGCTTTTCAGAGCAATCCGCGAGATCAAGGAAGCGCATGCGCCGTCGGCGATCTTCGTCTATTCAACCTGTGTGACGGCACTGATCGGCGACGATATCGAGGCGGTCTGCAAGCGTGCAGCGGAAAAGTTCGGCTTGCCGGTGGTACCGATCAATGCGCCCGGCTTCGTCGGTTCCAAGAACCTTGGTAACAAGCTTGCCGGCGAGGCATTGCTCGATCATGTCATCGGTACGGTGGAGCCTGACGATGCCGGCCCTTACGACATCAATGTCCTTGGCGAATTCAACCTCGCCGGTGAGTTCTGGCTAGTGAAGCCGCTCCTTGATCGGCTGGGCATCCGGGTGCGCGCCTGTATTCCGGGCGACGCGCGCTACCTTGATATTGCCTCAGCGCACCGTGCCCGCGCGACCATGTTGGTTTGCTCGACCGCGCTCATCAATCTTGCCCGCAAGATGGAGGAACGCTGGGGTATCCCGTTCTTTGAGGGCTCCTTTTACGGCATCAGCGACACTTCAGAAGCACTCAGGCAGATCGCGAACCTTGTGGTGGCGAAGGGCGCCAATCCGGACATCATCAGGCGCACCGAAGCACTGATCGCTGAGGAGGAGGCGATTGCATGGAAGAGACTCGCGGCATACCGGTCGAGGCTCGAAGGCAAGCGCGTGCTCATCAACACCGGCGGTGTGAAGTCCTGGTCGATTGTTCATGCGCTGATGGAGATCGGCATCGAGATCGTCGGCACCTCCGTCAAGAAATCGACGGTCGAAGACAAGGAGCGGATCAAGCAGATCCTCAAGGATGAGAGCCACATGTTTGAATCGATGGCGCCGCGCGAGCTTTACGACATGCTCTCAGAACAGAAGGTCGACATCATGCTGTCGGGCGGGCGCACGCAATTCATCGCGCTGAAAGCCAAGACACCCTGGCTCGATATCAATCAGGAGCGTCAGCACCCCTATGCCGGCTACGACGGGATGGTGGAGCTCGTTCGCCAGATCGATCTCGCCATTCATAACCCGATATGGTGTCAAGTGCGGGAGCCGGCACCGTGGGAATACCAACCTGTTGTGAAGGAAGAACTGCCGGGTGCGCAGAGCAAAACCGAAACCGTCCACGCCTTCGCAAAAGTAGTCACACAACAGCCGCCAACGGCTTCGGCGACCCTTGAGGGAAGCCGATGAATCGCATTCTTCCTCAAACCAAATCGGCAACGGTCAATCCGCTAAAGTCGTCTCAGCCGCTGGGCGCCGCTCTCGCCTTTCTTGGGGTCAGTGGTGCCATACCGTTGTTCCATGGCAGCCAAGGCTGCACGAGCTTCGCCTTGGTTCTTCTCGTGCGGCACTTCAAGGAAGCCGTCCCTTTGCAGACAACGGCGATGGACGAAGTGGCGACGATCCTCGGCGGCATGGACCATCTGGAGGAGGCGATCCTCAATCTAAAGACCCGCACGAACCCGAAACTGATCGGGGTCTGTACCACGGCGCTGGTCGAAATCCGAGGCGAAGATTTCGCAAAGGATCTCTCGAACATCAAGATGAAGCGCGCCAATGAACTCGCAGCCACGGAGATCGTGCTGGCCAACACGCCGGATTTCGACGGAGCGATCGAGGAGGGCTGGGCCAAGGCCGTCGCCGCAATGATTGCAAGGATTACACGGCCTGGTGAGCAGGCGCGGCAGTCGAAGAAGATTGTAATCCTGCCCGGCTGGAATCTGACCGTCGCTGATATCGAGCATTTGCGCGAGACGGTGGAAAGCTTCGGCCTCAAGCCGGTAATTCTACCCGACCTCTCTGGTTCGCTCGATGGTACGGTGCCTGACGACCGTTGGGTGCCGACCACCTATGGTGGCACCCGCGTCGAGGAGATCCAACAAATGGGCGCAGCGGTGCAGTGCATCGCGATTGGGGAGCATATGCGCCGTCCGGCGGAGGTGCTGCAGAGACTGACCGGAGTGCCTTATGCGCTGTTCCAGACCCTTACAGGATTGAAGGGAGCCGACCGGTTCGTCTCGTTGCTTTCCGCAATTTCCGGTGCGCCGGCGCCAGCGAAAATCCGCCGTCGCCGTGCACAGCTGCAGGACGCCTTGCTCGATGGGCATTTTCATTTCAGTGGCAAGAAGATCGCCATCGCCGCCGAGCCGGACCAACTCTATCAGCTCGCGACGTTTTTCGCCGGCATGGGCGCCGAAATCTCGGCGGCCGTCACCACGACCGGCACCTCGAAAATACTCGAGAAAGTGCCTGCCGATCCGATGCAGGTCGGTGATCTTGGCGATCTCGAGGGCCTTGCCGCGGGCGCTGATCTTCTCGTCACCCATTCGCATGGTCGACAGGCCGCCGAGCGCCTGGGCATTCCGCTCATGCGCGTTGGCTTCCCGATCTTCGACAGACTCGGCAGCCAGCACAAGCTCACGACACTTTATCAAGGGACGCGCGACCTGATCTTCGATGTCGCCAACATCTTCCAGGCCGACCAGCACGCGCCAACGCCTCAATCACTCGATCCATTCCGTAACCGAGAAATGCCAGATGAAAGCCGCCCGTCGCCTATCGCTCGTTAATGACGAAGTTCACTCACCGAGGCCGCAACGGAAAGGCGGCGCATTGCGCATCGCGATCGCCACGCAAGACATGAAAAGTCTCAACGCCCATTTCGGTTCGGCCAAGCGCTTCGCGCTCTATGACGTGACCTCCGATGACTGGAATTTCGTTGAAGCCGTTGCCTTTGAAGATGTTTCCGACGAGAGCGGGAAGCACCAGGCTGAGGGCGAGGACCGCATTACCCCGAAGGTCAACGCGTTGAAGGGCTGTCACCTACTATTTTGCCGGGCTATCGGCGGGCCTTCGGCAGCCAAGCTTGTTTCGGCAAAAATCCATCCAATCAAAGTGCAGCAGCCTCAATCCATCGAAGATGTGCTGTCGCGAACCCAGACCATGCTCAGGACGGCTCCTCCGCCCTGGCTGCGCAAGGTGCTGACGGAAGCAGGTGCTGCCGAAAAGAAATCCTTTGAGGACGAGGACTGAACGATGAGAACACCGTCCGATACCCCGGTCACCCGTGCTATCGACCCGGACGACACGGCCCTTGAAACCCCTTTCCTCAAATGCCTCATGCGGCTGATCCGCGCCCATGACGCTTATGGAATGTGGGAAGTCAAATCCGACGCTGCCCTGCTGGCCGACTTCATCGTCACGAAGGAGCAGCGTCGTAAGATCCCAATTATTGGCGATCCCGATCCGGACGTGCTGTGGAGGCTCGAGGCTTTCTACACCTGCGTGGCGCTTGTAATCGAGGAGCGCTCCGGCCTGCTGGTATCGTCGACGATGATGATGAGCCATGAGGGCTTCGGCCGGGTGGTTCTCACGACCGGGCGGTTGGTCGTTCTATCGAAGTCCCTACGCGATGTCCATCGATTCGGCTTCGGGACACTGGGCAAACTCGCGAAAGCGGGTGCGAAACTGGTCGACCATGCGATAGCGGCCATTGAAACCTATCCCGATGTGGCACGGGCATGAGCCAGTTTTCCGAGGAAGGAGATCATGTCAGATCTTGAGGAACTTAAGAAAAAAGTCCGCAAACTGCAGTCGCGAGCCGGAACTGCAAAAATGGAATTGAACGACCTCGCCGAGGACCTCCCGGTCAATTGGACCGAAATCAAAGTGGTCGCCGAGAAAGCGTTCGATGCTTTTGCGCAGTTGGACGCCGTCAAGAGAGAACTCAGCGCGTTGGAGGGCTCACGATGACGAGCCCTTTCCTTACCCGCGACGGCTCGAACTGGATGCCCGAATATCTGACCGCTATCGATGGCGTGACCTGCATCGGCTGCGGCCGCTGCTTCAAGGTGTGCTCGCGCGAGGTCATGCACCTTTATGGCGTCGACGACGCGGGTGAGATCCTCGGCATCTGTGACGACGAGGACGACGACTTCGATGGGGAGCTCAATCGCATGGTCATGGTGGTCGACCATGCGGGGCGCTGCATCGGCTGTGGAGCTTGCGCCCGCGTCTGTCCGAAGAACTGCCAGACCCATGTTGAGGCTGACACGATTGCTGCTTGAGTTGCGGATACACTAGGAGACGGCGTTGCCCTTCAGAATCTTTTGGCGCATCCTGCTGCTGTTCCTGTGCACCAACGCCACAGTGGTCTACCTCGTATCACATTCCATCCGCAGCGTAATCGTCACGACGCTCGCTGGTTCGCTGCTTCTTCAGGTAGGCTATTTCGGGAGCGTGCTCTTTCTGGTTTGGCGGTCTAGCTGCGCTCAGAGACGTGCCCAAAGGACTGAGCATTGCCAGAGAGTTCGCTACCAGTCGCAAAGCTATCATGAGGGTGATGAATGAACCCTCCGATCTGCCCCACCTTGGATCAAACGCGTAGCACGTCGCCGCTCGCTTGGGTGGACGATGACAAACAATGCAGATGCGCGCTACTTTGGACGAGCTATGAACATCGTCCATTGAACGAATGCCGTGTTTAGGATGGCCAGAGGCGACTGCATTCAGGTCGTTCCAACCCGATGCGGCTTTCCCGTAATAAGCGTTGCGGGTTACCCCGGCATACGGGTTGCTTCGGCGTCGTTGGAAACACCATCAACGGGCCCATCTGGGACATCGGATCTCGAACAGGAAAAATGCCCCTTAGATTAGAGTGTGTTCGCATAGCGAACCTCACCACAACCATTTGTCACTGGAGAGAACATGCTGGAAAAGTTCGAACGCTACCCGCTTACCTTTGGGCCTACGCCCATCGAGAAGCTTGACCGCCTCGGCAAACATTTAGGCGGAAAGGTGGAAATCTATGCCAAGCGCGAGGACTGCAACTCCGGTCTCGCGTTCGGCGGAAACAAGCTCCGCAAACTCGAATACATCATCCCCGACGCGATTGCGTCGAAGGCCGATACGCTCGTCTCGATCGGCGGCGTGCAGTCGAACCACACGCGAATGGTCGCCGCGGTCGCCGCAAAGATCGGCATGAAATGCGTCCTGGTGCAGGAGAGCTGGGTACCACATGAGGATGCCGTTTACGACAGAGTGGGCAACATTCTCCTGAGCCGGATGATGGGTGCAGAGGTGTGGCTGGTTGATGAGGGCTTTGACATAGGTATCCGCCGCAGTTGGGAACAGGCGCTCGAAGAGGTCAAGCAAAGACGCGGTAGACCCTATGCGATCCCGGCCGGGGCATCTGTTCACAAGTATGGGGGTCTCGGCTACGTCGGCTTCGCTGAGGAAGTCCGTGAACAGGAGAAACACCTTGGATTTGCCTTTGACTATGTCGTGGTTTGCACAGTGACGGGCTCGACGCAAGCCGGCATGGTTGTCGGCTTTGCCAAGGACGGGCGACAGCGCAATGTGATCGGCATCGATGCCTCCGCAACCCCAGCTCAAACCAGGGCGCAAGTGCTACAGATTGCCAAGCATACTGCAAGACTCATCGGTCTCGGCAAGGAAATCGGCGACGATGAAGTGATGTTGCTCGAGGACTACGCGTACCCCTGCTATGGCATTCCGTCCGAAGAAACGAAGGAGGCCATTCGCCTGTGTGCAAGGCTCGAGGGCATAATTACTGATCCCGTCTACGAGGGCAAATCGATGCAAGGAATGGTCGACCTTGTCCGGAAAAGCTTCTTTCCAGAGGGCTCGAGGGTACTCTTCGCGCATCTCGGCGGCGCGCCGGCGATCAACGGTTACGGCTACACGTTTCGCAACGGCTGACGCTCGACAGAGTGCTGATTGTGCCAGCGACTCGCTGCACGTTCGTTCGAGAGCTGTTCAGCAAACTGAAGTAGGCAGTTTGTGTTCCCGCACGCGCAGAGCATTGATCCGTATGAGTGTTCCATTTACCAGCAGGAGGTCATCGGCAAAGACGTGCAGCTACTAGGCCATCAATGACGGAGGGATTTCAAGAGGTCCGAAGCACCGTCCCTGTCCTGAATGTCAGCGCTTTGGACCATGAGGCAGACCATCAGGCCGAGCGTTTCGACAATAGTGTGGCGCTTGCGTCCTTGATTCTTTTTCCGGCATCATATCCCGATTGCCGCCGCTTTCGGTGGTTTTCACGCTCCGGCTGTCTATGACCCCTGCTGTCGGGCTGGCATCTAATGCCCAGTCCGCGCGCTTCCATACGAGATGATGGCCGATCCGGCTCCACAGACCCAGTGCTCTCTATTCCTAGAAATAGCGCGGACGGTTGAACAGGGCGGGTCATCGGGGTGTCTGGAACGTTCACCTCTCTGCAAATCTTGCCCGTATCGTCGACAAAGCAGATGGCAGTCTCTTTCACCGAGATATCAAGACACTACGACCCGACTTCGAAGTCGTAATATTCAACGTATCCCTCCGGCGGGGACCGCCTTGCGAAGTTCCGCTTATCTCGTGAGTCTGCGCTCTTAAGAGTGGACTTAAGAGCGCACTGAGCAATTCATGGGACATGCAGTTTTGCTGACCGGACCAGAGCGGCGTCGGCGATGGTCGTTAGAAGATCGCGCAGATACTGGCGGAGGCTTTCGCGCCAGGCGCGGTGGTTTCCGAAGTCGCCCGCCGCTTCGAGGTTTCGACTGGCCTGATCTACACATGGCGGCGGTTAGCTTTGGTCCAAGAGGCCGAGCCCGCCTTTCTGCCAGCCAAGCTCGTTGACTCTGCCAGCAGTGACGCGGTCGAACTGGCCATGGCAGTGGACTTCCCGAACGGCGTGAAGGTGAGAATTGGCTCAGCAGCGCCATGCGAGCTGGCAGCAGCGATCATGCGAGCGCTCAAATGATCCCGATCAGTTCCGGGGTGCGGGTGTGGATGGCGAGCGGTCACTGCGACATGCGCAAGGGCATGCAGGGTCTGGCGCTGCTGGTGCAGGAGGGCCTCGGTCGCGATCCGTTTAAGGGCGACGTCTTTGTCTTTCGCGGTCGTAGCGGCCAATTACCGACATTCTGCATACGGTTTTCGTTTTGCGACGATCGCATATCCTTGGCATCCGCTGTTCGGGAGCAAGATGCAGGTCTCGCCGTATCGGCGCGGCAAGAGCCTGATGTCGATCTACACGGATGAGCGGCCCGATCTTTCCCGTGAGTTGCCGAACTGGATGTTCGACGAGAGCTATTGCGGCGGGATGAGGCTTGGATCACCCGAGATCAGCATCGATGGCCTTAATGAACTGGCTGCCGCCTTAGCATCATTCGGCGCGACTCGGGCAAGAGGCGCAAGATCCAATCCTTCGAGGAAGAAGGAGAAGGGTGATGCGAAGCAGGCGACATCAAAATCGCGACCAGCTCGTCTTACAGCTGGAGCGCCAAAATCTTCAGGTTCCGGTCAAGAACGTCAAAGGGTTGGTGGAAGCACTGGCGGATCTTCTGCTGGAAGCTTTGGAGGTGAACAGGACGGCGAAGACGGGAGGCGCAGATGAACGCGAAGATCACGTCTGACCATCTTGGTCGCGCCGCTGTGGTCTATGTCCGTCAGTCAACCATGGCGCAAGTGACAGGCAATCTCGAAAGCCAGCGCCGGCAGTATGATTTGGCTGGAGCGGCCGCAACAACCGGCTTTGCATCGGTGACCGTAATCGATGATGACCTCGGCCGTTCTGGCTCTGGCAGCATGGAACGGCCTGGATTCGAACGGCTTGTGGCGCAGGTCTGCTCCGGCAATGTCGGGGCGGTCTATTGTATCGAAGCGTCGCGCCTGGCGCGCAATGGGCGGGACTGGCATCATCTAATCGACCTCTGCGCGCTGGCCGGCACACTGGTGATCGACCCGGATGGCGCCTACGATCCGCGGCTCGTCAATGATCGTCTGCTGCTTGGGCTGAAGGGCACGATGTCGGAGTATGAGCTTAGCTTGATGCGTCAGCGCGGTATCGCCGCACGTGATTCAAAGGCGAGACGCGGGGAGTTCCGCTTCATGCTGCCTCCGGGTTTCTGCTGGAGCGAGGCGGGCAAAATCGAGATTGATCCGGACGAACATGTGGCTGAGACGATCAGGCTCGTCTTTGCCAAATTCCGGGAGTTGGGGAGTGGTCGACAGGTCTTTCTGTGGCTGCGGTCGGCGGATATCAAGATGCCCGTCGTCTTGCGCAACGTTGACGTCTGCAAACTCGTCTGGAAAGCGCCAGCCTATCATAGCGTCATGCAGATCCTCCACAATCCGCTCTACGCGGGCGCCTATGCCTTCGGACGACGAGCACAGCGAACCCTGATCGTCGATGGCCGGGCTCGCAAGGCTAACGGGCTGCGCAAGCCCAGGGATGAATGGAGCGTGCTGCTGCGTGACAATCATCGAGGTTACATCACCTGGCGGGAGTATGAGGAGAACCACCAACTTCTGGCCGAGAACGCACACATGAAGAAGAATTGCGATCGCAAATCAGCACGCGGCGGCCGTGCCTTGCTGACGGGACTGATGCGATGCGGTCGCTGTGGCCGAATGATGCGCGTCTTCTACGGCAGCGCAAAAGGCAACGCGCACCGCTACCAGTGTCGCGGTGACGATGCTCATGTAGGCGTCGGCCTTTGTATCGGCATTGGCGGCGTGAGGGTGGATCGCGCCGTGGCCATGCAGATTTTGGAGGCGGTGTCGGACCGCGCCGTCGAGGCCGCGATCTTCGCCTCGGATCAGGTCGAGCGGTCCCAAAGGGACATCATCGCAGCAACTGAGCGGGACCTGGAGGGCGCACGCTACGAGGCGTTGCTGGCGAGCCGCAGGTATGAGCTTGTTGATCCGGCCAAGCGGCATGTTGCACGCGAACTGGAGGCCCGATGGAATGATGCCCTGGAGCGTGTAGGCGTGCTTGAGCGCAAGATCAAGGAACTGTCCGCGCTGTCAGCAGCGCGACCAGTCATCGATCGTGGCCGGCTCCTGCAGCTTGCCCAGGATTTGCCGACCGTATGGAATGCGCCCTCCACTGATACGCGAACAAAGCAGCGGCTCATCCACATCCTGGTTCAGGAGATTATTTGCGATCTCGATGATGCGACCAACGAGGCGGTGCTCCTGATCCATTGGACCGGCGGTCGGCACACAGAGGTGCGCGTGGCGCGCGTCAAGACCGGAAGATATCCTGCCGAGCTCGCACCATCGGCCGTCGAGGCGTTACGAAAGCTGGGCGGACATTGGCCAGATCGGGAACTCGCGGTGTCCCTCAATCGGATGCTTTGCAAGACAGGTGATGGCGAGAGCTGGACGACCGTGCGTGTTCGCGAAATGCGCGAGCGCCTGGGAATTCCCGAATATGACGCCGCCAAAGTGGACGTACCGATGATTAGTCTGTCGAAGGCGGCCGAGACACTCGGCATCTGTGTCGGATCGGCGAAGAGCCTCGCGAAGAAAGGAATTTTGCCCGCAACTCAAATCTTGCCGGGCTCACAGTGGATGGTCCCGGTCGAAGCGCTAACCTCAGAGGCCGTCCAGATAGGGGTGCAGGGTGTAGTTGATCGCCGCCCAAAGTTTTACGAGGATTATCAATACGATAAGGTCGTTCGATTGCCCGGAATCTAACATGAGGGATGCATTATGAAGCGCACTGTGGCCGACTGATAAAAGCCCTTTGGCATGACGGGATCGGCCTATCTTTGTATGCGAAACGGCTCGAGCGCGGCCGCTTCATCTGCCCGGCGACGGAGAGTGGGGCGATCGCGCTGACCGCCGGTCAGATGTCCTATTTGCTGGAGGGGATTGATTGGCGAAATCCGCAGCAGACCTGGCGGCCGACCAGCGCCGGGTGAGCCGTCCGGGAGCCGAATATTCCGGGACAAGTCCTTTGAAATACTAGGCAAATCAGGGCTTCTGTGATTCACTTCGGGCATGGAAAACAGCCCTGATTTGCTTCCCGACGATGTTGCTGCCCTGCGGGCAGAGCTCATCGCGGCACGCGCCAAGGGCGCCCAGATCGAGGCTGAACTTGCCGTTGCCAAGGCCAAGGCGTCGGAGGATGTTGCCGTTATTGCCCGACAAAAGTTGCGCATCGAAAAGCTCGAGCGGCAGCTTTATGGCCCGAAGGCAGAGCGTCGTGCCCGGCTGATCGATCAGATGGAGTTCCAACTGGCAGAGTTGGAGATGGCGGCGACCGAGGACGAGCTCGCGGCCGAAATGGCGGTGACGGCCACCGTCAATGTCGCCGGCTTTACCCGCAGCCGGCCGGTGAAGAAGCCTTTCCCCGAGCATCTTCCGCGCGAACGCGTCGTCGTGCCCGGTCCGGTGAGTTGCCAGTGCTGTGGCGGCGATCGGCTGCGCAAGCTGGGTGAGGACATCACCGAGACCCTCGAGGTCGTTCCGCGCCAATGGAAAGTGATCCAGACGGTGCGCGAGAAGTTCACCTGCCGCGATTGCGAAAAGATCAGCCAGGCGCCGGCTCCCTTCCATGCCATCCCGCGCGGATGGGCCGGCCCCAATCTTCTGGCGATGATCCTGTTCGACAAGTTCGGCCGGCATCTGCCGCTCAACCGGCAGGTCGAGCGCTTCGAACGCGAAGGCGTTCCGCTCAGCCTGTCGACGGTGGCCGACAGCATTGGCGCTTGCTGTGCCGTGCTCGATCCGATCCTCAAACGGATCGCAGCCCATACGTTTGCGGCAGAGCGGTTGCACGGCGACGACACGACGGTTCCGGTCCTGGCGGCAGGAAAGACCGATACCGCCCGAAGTTGGGTCTATGTCCGCGACGATCGGCCGTTCGGCGGCACAGCCGCACCGTCGGCGACGTTCTACTATTCCCGTGACCGCGCGGGCGAGCACCCGCAGGCGCATCTCGCCGGCTATAGCGGCATTCTGCAGGCGGACGCCTATACCGGCTATACCAAGCTCTATCTTCCGGATCGACGGCCAGGCCCGATAACGGAAGCAGCTGCTGGGTCCATGCGAGACGGCCCTTTTTTGCGATGGCCGACGTCGAGGCGAATGCGCGCCGAAGAGCGCAGGGCAAGAAGCCGGCCGTCCTATCGCCGATCGCGCTGGATATGGTGCAGCGGATCGATGCCCTGTTCGACATCGAGCGCGAGATCAACGGTCAGCGCGCGGAGGTCCGCAAGGCCGCTCGTCAGGATCGAAGCCTGCCTCTGGTTCTCGACCTGGAAGCGTGGATGAAGGCTCAGCGTGCCAGGCTGTCTCGCAACGATGATCTCGCCAAGGCCTTCGATTACCTGCTGAAACGCTGGCCTGCCTTCACCCTCTTCCTCGACGACGGGCGTGTTGTCTCTCGAACAATGCCGCCGAACGCGCCCTGCGCGGCATAGCGCTGGGCAGGAAATCCTCTCATGACCGTCCGTCAATGACGAAGCGCACGCAAAATTGTCACCCGCTTTCGCGCAGCCTAAAACGTTGGAGCCCGGCAGGGACAGGGCATCGGGAAAGCATTATCGACGGTCGCTCAAACTCTCATTCTGGGGTTTGGTTATCCCAGTCGTGACCATGCGTCGTGGGCTGCCTCGTTCTGGCTGCGGGGATCAATAGTCGCCCCTTTGACTTGCCTGAGGATTCTCCATACCGCATCCCGATGCCCTGACCATGCCGGGCAATGTTTTTCCGTTCCTAAGCCTTATCGGATTTAGGAGGCTATGTCTTTGATGATCTGCTGTGTTTCGGGCATGCGGGTCCAGCACCACTGGCCAATTTTAGGCCTATTGCGGTAACACCATGCAGCTTCGAACAGAAGCGAACGCAGCGTGATGTTCCCGCTCTTGGTAATTCCACCTGGGCGGATTGACTTGCCGCTTGAGCGCTCTCCGGGAACTAAGCCCAGGTAAGCCATAAGCTGCCGCGGATTCGTGAAACGCATAAAGTCGCCGATCTCGGCAACCAATGCTACGGCGACAATCAATCCTACGCCTTTCAGGGCTTGCAGGGCCTCGACTATCGGCGCCAGCGACCAATGTGGGATGAGCTCGGCGATCTGTTCATCAAGCTCCTTTCGCCGGCTTTCTGCTTGCTCATGAGCGTTAAGGTAACTCTGGAAAGCGATCTGTTGCGCTGCATGATCGAAGCTTTGATCCGATAGCCAGACTCGGTGGCGATAAGTCCAACTCTTTGCCCCAAACCTTCGTCCGTGGCGAAGAAGGAAACTTTGAATGCGTTGCCGAGCCTTTCGAACATCGTATGAAGATGTTTGCCGTGCCCTGGCCAGATCGCGCATCGCCTCATGCACTTCGTCGGGCACCCAGACCGCGGTGAGTTCACCCGCGCGCAATAATCGAGCGAGCATCGCCGCGTCGCGCGTGTCGTTTTTGATGCGGTCACCTGGCTTTTTAGGTGTCATGGACGGAGCGACAACGGTGCATTTCGCTCCTTTTGCTATCAGCCTTCTGTAAAGCCCATACCCGGTCGGCCCGGCTTCGTGGGCAAACTCCAGATCGGAGTATCTGGAGCGCAGTTTTTGGAGCATCTTGTCAACGGAACCGGGAGTGTTCGTGATCGTGCCCCACGAGCGAATTTCACCATTTCGTTCAGCCTCCGCCACCGCAACCGCGATGGTGTCCTTGTGGACGTCAAGGCCAACATATGCTGCCATCCTTTCCATGATCGCTCCTTCTCGTTTCCACCGCTCAAAGAAAGGCGGCAAAAACATCTTGCGGGCGACCGCTGCGCTCGCCAAGGACGGTCATATCATCTGGTTGTTCGCCGGATCGGACCGCGGCGGCCAGCGCGCCGCCGCCATGTACAGCTTGATTGTCTCGGCCAAGATGAACGACGTCGATCCGCAAGCCTGGCTCGCCGACGTGCTTCACCGCATTGCCGGTCATCCCGCGCATCGGCTCGATGAGCTCTTGCCCTGGAACTGGAAGAGCGCGTCGCCGGCGGCGCACATGCTGGCGGCCTGAGGATGCCGGCTTCTCTGGTCCGCCTGAAGGTCACCCTCGACCACGTCGAACCAACGGTGATGCGGCGCATTGTGGTGCCGTTCCGCATCAAGCTCCATCGCCTCCACGAGGTGCTGCAGGCGGCGATGGGCTGGAGCAACAGCCAACTCTACGAATTCCGCATCCGTGACGTCGGCTTTGGTCTGGCTGATCAGGACTGGGGAGATGGGCCGCTCGATGCGCGCAAGATCTCGCTGCTGGCGGCAATCGAAGATATCGGCGCGAAATCGTTCAAGTACCTTTACGACTTCGGCGACGGCTGGACGCACAGCATCAAGATCGAGCGCACCTTTCCCGTCATCGGCCTTGCGGAGCCAATGCTTGCCGCTGGCAAGAAGCCACCGGTGGTCGTGGCCGCGATCGCGCGCGAGATGGCCGCCTTCCTGTGGGCTATCGGGCAGGAGGTCGCACCGTCATAGACGAGTTTCGACCCAGCCCACTGCATAGGGCCGGGGGTGGGCCACGGTGGGGAACTCCCGTCGCTAGTTATGTGGCCGAGCCAATCCGCTCGACGCCCGCCCTCTAGACCGAGGACAGCCCCGAGACGAAGACACGGAAGGCGGTACCCAACCCGCGGATGAGAGTCTGATCAACCGTCGTCTCTGAGCTCCACGCTCGCCTTCAGCCTTGACAGCGAACATGAGAGACTAGTTTCCGTCCATAAACGCGCATCTTTTGTAGCGTTTACAAGCACTTGCCTTGGGTCTGAGTCGGCTTTGAGCGGTTTTGAGGGTGGGCGACGGGATCAGTGACGCCGGTTTTCGTCAGAACGGTGGTTGTTGGGGTAATCGCGCGCACGGCACTGCGCCGGCGGGAGGCCGGCAGCACCTTCACCACATAGCACCATGTGTCCGGAGATTCAGCTAAAGCCGAATACCCCGTCTTGGACGGTGCGTTCTTGGCGAATTGTCGGCTCCGGCGGTGGCAGGACTTGGAATCAGTGGCAGGGTCCAGGATACCTGAAACCGCCGGGCCTTGCCCGCGCAAAACTGAGATTCAACAAACAAAAACAATTGATTGTCGTTTACGGACGGAAACTATTCTAGTGGGGCTCGCAATAACTGCATGTTCTGCACCGAGCGAGCCCGCATCAAACTCGTCAAGCTAACTTCCCAACTCACGAGTCTGTCGCTACAGAAGCCCCGCCTGCTCAGCCTCGCGGCGGAGGTTTTGCCGCGGGCGCGGACCGATCTGTTGAATAACTTAACTAGACCTGCCGCCAACGATCCCATTTCGCCGCAATCCCTGAGGCTGCGTCCTCTCGTATAACCGAAGAGAAGCCGGCGGCATAGAAGTCGTCGGCACCCGTCGTGTCGATCAGTTCCTTGGTCTCCGCCGGCTCGATTATCTCGGCTTCGTCGCCGCACACGATCACTGATCGCTTTCGGAGCGCGTGACAACGCCAATTTTGCAATCCTTCCGGATAACGTCGAGCGCTTCCTCCAAGGAGGCGGTCTGGTAGAGTGATTTGATTTCGTGGCTGTTCGCAAAGACGAGCTCTACGGTGCCGGATCGCAGCAGTTGGAGGAACTCGTCGCGATACCGGTCGACGCAGAAGGTATCCGAAAGCGTTATCGATACCTCCCGCCCGGGGAGTGCGCCAGAATGGCAGTTTGCCGGATAGCCTCGTTCCCGCGCGTTGTATCCAACAGATAGCCCTCGAAAAATGTGACCTTGGCGCGTCGGAGACCTTATCGGCCTCGAAATCCTCCAGCCCGAGCTCGACGCAGGCACCAAGATAGGTGTTCATTGAGCGCTCGCCGTCAGGCCTGACGAAGATGATCGATCGGGCCGTCTGCGGCTCACCCTTGAGTGGCTTTGTGTCGAAGGCGACGCCCTGCGCACGCATGTCATGCGTGTAGATTTCGTCCAGGACATCGCTGGATACCTTGCCGATGAAAGAGGCACGTCCACCGAAGCTCGCCACGCCGGCCGCCGTATTGCCTGCGATGCCGCCCGAGGCTTCGATTGCCGGGCCCATGCGGCTGTAGAGCAAGTCGGCGCGCCTGGCGTCAATCAGTTCCATCGCGCCCTTGATGAGCCGTTGGTTTCGAGGAATGCTTCGTCGCACTGGGCGATGATGTCCACCATGGCATTGCCGATGCAAGTTCGTCGATGTCGTCAAGCTCACCGGCTCCTCGGAGGCGCTGTCGATCCTGGCCAGGATCGCCGAGATCTATCGTATTGAAGCGAACATCCGAGGCGAGAATGACGATACCCGGCTGAGGGTGCGGCGTCGCGAGGCAGCGCCCATCATGAGCGAACTGAAGGCCCAGCTCACCGAACTGAGCGACGAGGTGTCGGCAAAATCGGCGCTTGGCAAGGCCGTCACCTACACGCTCAACCACTGGAGCGGACTGGCAGCCTTCCTGGAGGATGGCCGGATCGAAGTGGACTCCAATGTGGTCGAGCGTTCGATGAAATCGGTGGCCCTGACGAGGAAGAATTCGTTGTTAATGGGCAACGAGCGCGTGGCAAGACCTTCGCGGTCCTCATATCGCTCGTCAACACCTGTAAACTGAATGGTGCGGACCCCGAGGCCTGGTCAGCCGATGTGCTGGAACGCATCATCTCCGGCAAAGTGAAAGCCAGCGAGATGGAGAGTCTTTTGCCGTGGAACTGGAAGGCTGAGCGCGAGGCGCTGACAGAGCAGGAGCGACGGGCGGCATGACGCACAACAGCCAGGGGACGACGACCGCACGACCGAAGCTTGATGATGTGGCGTTCGAGGCGTTTATCAGGGCACGTCGTCCGGCATCGCCAATCTGGTCAATGAGCGGTCTCGATGGCTATCTCACTGCTCTCATCATCGGCCCAAACTTCATCGACCCACGCCAGTGGATCCCGAAACTAACCGGCGCAGAGGCCCTGAATATGCCGATGGAAACAACCGAACATCGGGCCGTGCAGACGATCGTTGCGGAATATAACCGCATCTCTGCGAGCCTTTCCGAAACACCGAAAGACCACCGGCCCAGGTTCATCAGGATCGATGATCAGACCTTTGATCCATTCGATTGGGACCTCTGCTTTCTGCTAGGAACAAGGTACGCGCCCAAGCTTTGGCGGCCCGTCCTTCGAGGTCATGCCGTCACTGGCGATATCATCGCGCCTATCCGCAAGCTCGGCGAGGCAAAACGGAAAGCGACCCGCCAGGATGCCGCTGAGTTCGCCGCGCATGGGCAAGGCAGAAGGCCAGCCGCATGGGGGCGACATTGCTCTTCCCCCGGCGCTTGGCCATGGTCTTATAGGCTTGGTAGCCATCGACTTGAAGCACGCCGCCAAACGACGACAATTGCCCCTCGACCTCGCGAGCGCCGCGGCTTTCGGCAAAGATATAGGCGACCGCCGGTGGCGCCGGACCATTCCATGGGCGATCGTCGATGGCCTGCGCCCATAACTGGCAGAGCTTGGTGCGTTTGCGCCCCGGATCGAGCCGCGGCAGCGGCGTCTCGTCACAGAACACCCTTGGCTGGGAGCGGATGAAGGCTGTGAGCGCATCGTAGAGAAGCTCGAGCACCCAGGCGACCCGCGTCACCCAGGCGCCGAGCGTGCCGCGATCGATGATCACACCGCAGGAAGCCAGCATCTGCGCCTGGCGATGGAGCGGAAGATGCCAGGCAAACTTCGAAACGGCGACATGGGCAGCGAAGGCCGTGGTCACCATGCCGCCATCCATCACGCGCGCCGGCGCGGGCGCCTGCACAATGACGCTTTCGCAGGCCCGGCAGGCATAGCGCGGCCGGATCGTCCGTTTGACCCGGACAACAGCCGGCACGATATCGAGCGCCTCGCTGACGTCCGTGCCGATGCAATGCAGGTCGAACGAACAGCAGGGGCAGCTCTTGCTCTCCGGCTCGATGACCTCTTCATACCGGGGAAGGTGCTTGGGCAAACGGCCTATATTGCGGGCTGGCGATCGTCGAGCCTGCGGTGTCCCCTCGGTGACGGGCGCGACATCGTCATTGGCAGCTTCGGGAATGTCGCTGAGATCGCCAAGGTCGAGCACCGCCTGCGTCGGGTCGATCGTCGCCATCTTCTCGGATTTGCGGCCAAACAGTTGCCCCTCCAGGAAGGCAACGCGCGCTTTGAGATCGGCATTCTCCGCATCGAGCGAAAGAACAATCCGGGTCAATGGCTTGGCATCCGAGGCAAGGGATCGGGTCGAAGCGGCATGACAGACCCTACCACAGGATCCCGAATCTTCAAGCAAAACCAATAGGATCAGCCTACTTTTGAGGGCCTCCTCACCGCGTGTCGTTTGACCCGCGTCCAGTCAATGCCGGCCAGCAAAAGCGAGAACTCCTGGCTACTCATCTGCATTGCGCCATCGCGGATCGGTGGCCAAACGAACTTGCCCGCCTCCAGCCATTTCGTCGCCAGGATCATGCCTGATCCGTCCCAATAAATGCAGCGAAGGCGATCGAGACGCTTGGCGCGGAACACGAACACGTCGCCACAATAGGGATCGGCCGCAAGCGCTGACGCCACCAAGGCCACAAGCCCATTCATGCCGCGCCGGAAGTCGACCGGCTGCGTCGCCACCATGATCTTCACGCCATTCGGCGAAACTCCGATCACCGGCGTCCTCGCAACGCCGCCACCATCGCCTGCGCCAATTCGGGCGCCACCGAGCCGATCACCGTCATGCGCGCGCCAGCAATCTCAATCTCAATACGAGCCGCGGCGGGGTGGGCCACATCCGACGGCGAGCTCTCGGAAGACGTTCTATCGCCAACCACCGTCACCGGCACGAACATCGCCTGCTGCGCGCAGGCTTTCGCAGATCCTTGAGAGGTCAGTCCGGCTTCGCGACGCCAGACGTTCAGCAGACCGCGGTTGACGCCCCAGCGCCGGGCAATCGCCGAGATGTTCACGTCGGGCTCTGCGCTTTCCGCAAGGATCCGCGCCTTCTCCTCGTCAGTCCAATTCCGCCGCTGGCGCCGACCGGTGATCACCTCGATCCGACGATACCTTCCCTCATGCCTGGCTTCATGCATGGCTTCATCCATGACTTCAAGCATCACATCAGCGCGATCTCCAACCATTCCGTTCCGCTCCTGTCGATGAAGGAGCTTATCTCGCGGCCTCAATCACAAAAGGAAAGGTGGGATGTTCGTCGCGCTCACCGTCAATGCATCCACGTCACCGCATTCTCGCGTTGACCCCGTGTTCGAGCGCAAGTTTCGATACTGATGCGCCAGGTTCAAGGCAAGCCGCAATAAGGCGGGCTTTTGATCCGGGATCGTACCGGCGTCGTCCATTCCGACCAACAAGCCACACGACACGTTTTTGACCTTCTTCCGTCACTTGGTGTCCACCTCTTTTAGGTGGACCCTCATGCCAAAGCTCACTCAATTAAAGAAGGTGCGGGGAAATTCGCGCTTACTTTAAAACGTGCCGCAGCCTATAACCAGTTGTCCTCAAACGGCAGCACCGGAGCGATCCTTTTCGATGACTCCGGTCACAGACCATGAAACGCTCAGCCGGCCGATCAGCCGATGGCGATGACGGCTTCGATCTCGACATTCGCACCCTTCGGCAGGGCCTTGACCTCATAACAGGCGTGGGCGGGGTAAGGCGTCGTGAAGAAGCCGGCATAGACGCGGTTGACCTCCGCGAAATCGCGAAATCGCCAAGATCGGTCAGCAGCACCGTGGTCTTACCGTCTTCGAGAGCTCGGTTCCGGCTTCCCTGGCAATGGCGGCCATGTTCCTGAGGCACTGTTCGGCCTGCTCGAAACGGCATTGGCGGAATTGAATTCGCCGGTCGCCGGATCGATCGGCCGCTGTCCGGAGACGAACAGGAGATTGCCGACCTGGATGGCTTGCGAATAGGGGCCGACAGCGAAAGGAGCGCAAGATGAACAGCGACAGCAGGTCCTGAGCCCGGCAGAACACGAGCGTCAACTCAACAACGGTCGTGATGGCGCCGAGCGTTAGAACGCGTAGTCCCTTGGGATTCCAAGACCACATTGCCGTAACAATCACTGCCATCGTACTTTGGATCAGAAAACAACAACCTAGAGCGGCATCGTGACCCCAATATTCATTTCAGACGCTCGTTTATAAATGAGCGAGGCGATAGCCGTATCGATTATACCGGGTCCACTGAAGATTAATGCAATGCGATCACTATAGGCGCGGCGGGCAAGTTCGCCGCGAGCGACAGCGATCAAGTCACCGGCGAGATGCTGTGCATCAAAGTTAATCTCTTCCATACCGCCAGGCCCGCTTAAAGACATATCGTCGGTGATGACGACGTCAAGTGAAAGGAGTGATTCAGAATTCCAGCTGTAGCCCCTGTCAACCATCGAAATGAATGTGCCAGATGCAACAGCGTCCCCGCGCAGCTGAAGGTTTGTTTCCGAGGCTTGCGGGACGCTTGTGATTATGATGGAAGCTTGCTCCAACACCGCTTGCGGGGACACACAAATCTCAGTTGTAAGCTCCATTGCCTCAGCCTTGCGGCAAAACTCGCTGGCTGTTGCAACTCTTCTGCTGTAGGCGAAAATCTTCTTGATGCAGAAGACATCTTTCAAGATGTTGAGGTGAGCCAAGGCCTGTGCGCCACAAGCGACAAACCCTAGCGACGAAGATGTAGGCAGCGCAAGATGCTTCGCTGCGAATGCCGAGATGGCAGCCGTGCGAATTTCAGAGATCCAGGTTCCATCGAGGATAGCCACTGGCATTCCCTGCTCGGCTTCGTTCAGCATTATCATCGGGTGGAAGTCTGGGAGGTTGATTTCACTGTTTCTTGGGAAGTACCCGAACCACTTAACTCCACATATAGATGGGTTTCGGATAAGGCCGCTTTTGACAACAAACCGTGACGTCTCCGATACCGGCATAATATGAGAAGGGAATTGTATCGCTTCACCTTCAGCCACCTCGGCAAGACATCTGCCAACTTCGGAAATAAGTTCGGCCGTGACGATCGGAACTGACGCGACGTCCTTCCGGGACAAATAGAGAAATGAAGTTCGTTTTTGTTTCATCATGTTGGCAATCTTGGAGGCGCGCCGCGCATCAATAAGCTGCTGTTTCGTCTTTGACCGTTCTGTCCAGAAACTATCTTGCTCCCAATGCTTTGGTTGAGGCAGGCCATAATGCCTAAGGCTTACGCCGCGTTCGAAATACTGGCAGCCCGCATCATTGGCAGCAATGCACCGCTTCTCAGTTCAGCACTCCAGAATAGTCCGGTTTCCCTGGAATGGTAACTGGCCAGCAACCACCACTCTGCCAGCGCCGTTTTGTGTGATCGGCACAACATGTGTCATGTTGTCCACAAAAGGAGGCCAACCCTTGTTCCGCTTCCCATATCCCCGCGAATATTTCGCTCAGATGATGAGAGAGGAGCAGCAGTTCCGGAAATGGTTAGGCGGCAAGTCTGCCTTCGATATATCCATGGCAGCAGAACGCCACTGGACCGGTCATCACAACCATGTCGTTTTCGATAAGCTCGATTTGTAGTTTTCCCGCAGGAAGGTACACTTTGACTTTCGTGGAGTTTACGAAGCCCCTCTTTAGGGCAGCATAGGCAGCGACGCACGCGCCGGTACCACACGCTTTCGTCAGAATTCCGGGACGTTCCCAGACGGCTAGACGTATACTGTCGGCCTCAATTACTTCAGCCACTCCGACGTTCACGCCTTCGGGAAAAAGTGGGTCGCTCTGTATAGCGGGAGCGAACAGGGGAATGTCATCGTGTATCAGCCGGTCGACGAAGAAAACAACGTGAGGGTTCCCGATATGAAGCGCCACGCCATCCGAAAGAGGACCGCTCTTCAGAGGTAGATGGAGCGTGTCGACTTCGCGGCTTGCAGGGAGCTGCTGCCAATCGAGATTGATTGGCCCCAGCGTAACACTGATTTGTCTTAACCCGGCCCTACGGCACTTCAACATTCCGGACGCGGTTTCAATAACTACTTCTTCAGTGCACGTTTCCTCGAGGAGCAAATAAGCCATGCAACGAGTCGCGTTGCCGCACGCTCCTACTTCTTTTCCGTCAATGTTAAAAATCCGTATGGCTGCGTAAGCTCCTGCCGCTCGGCCCTCTCTCGAAGGTCGTTCAATAGTAAGGAGCTGTTCGCCTCCTGCTCCAACATTTGTGCTGCATATGCGAACAATATCTTCAACGCCGAAAGACTTAACAACTTCTCGTCGATCTAAGATGACAAAATAGTTCTCAAGGCCGTGCATCTTAACAAATGGCCAATGACCATCAGCCGGCACGGTCTGGGACAGAAACGCCATGTGATTCATTTGGGCCCCCGGTTTCAAAGTGCGGTTGTTGCGTTAGTCTCAAAGCAGCTTTTCCAAGGCGTTGCCCTTTCTAACTCGAGCAAGTCTTGTATCGTCTGACGACGGCGGATCAGTCGGAACCGATCTGCCTCCACCAAGACCTCGGCGATCAGATCGCGGGAGTTATAGGTAGAAGCCATTGATGCGCCGTAGGCGCCTGCGCACCCGAATGCAATGCGAACACCTGATTGGAGAGGCGGCAGAGCGTCATAAGTTCCAAACACGTCAGATGACTCGCAGACTGGGCCGACGATCTGATAGGCGTGCGCACTATTCCCAACGTCCTGCAATGATAGGACGGGATGGACTGCGTCATAGAGTGCCGGTCGCATGAGGTCGTTCATAGCCGCATCGACGATCGCCAGAACGGTGCCGCCGGCTTCTTTGAGATTGAGGACTTCGGTAACAAGAAGACCGGCCGGTCCGACGAGCCAACGACCGGGCTCAACTGTCAACTCGCAATGCAGACCGCCCACCGTCTCCCCGACGATGGCCGCGTACTCACCAACATCGGGTCCTACGCCGAAGTTGTAGTTGATCCCTAACCCGCCCCCAAGGTCCAGCCTGCGCACCGGCAGACCCAGTGACCTAAGCTTATCAACCAAAGATGCAAGACGGCGGTAAGCAGCACTATAAGGAGATAGGTTCAGGAGCTGCGAGCCAATGTGAACTGCCAAGCCTGCGACATCGAGCTCGGGGAATGCGGCAGCCTTAGCATAAAGCTCCTCAATGAGCTCTATATTGATGCCAAACTTATCGCCTTTCTTCCCCGTGCTGATTTTCGCGTGAGTGCGAGCGTCAACATCAGGATTCACTCTAAAAACCACGGGCGCCCGGCAGCCCAGATCACGCGCGACTCCTCGAATTGAATCCAGTTCTGCCGGAGATTCGACGTTTAGCTGATGGATACCTACTTCAAGCGCACGGCGTATCTCACGCCGCGTCTTTCCTACGCCGGAAAACACAATTTTACTTGGCACTACACCAGCTGCTATGACCCGCTCCAGTTCTCCGCCAGAAACGATATCCATCCCGCACCCTAAGTCAGCCAGGAGCTTGAGAATGGAGATATTGCTATTTGCCTTCACAGCGAAGCAAACTGAGGCGTGCATCGGCTTGAGTTTGTCAGTCAGCAGAGTAAAGGCATTACGAATTGTAGAGGCACTGTAACAATAGAAGGGCGTCGGCACCTCTGCTGCGATATCCTCGACAGCCAGTTTTTCAATGAACAGCTTCCCGTTCCGATAAGACAAGCTATCATGGTTCAATCGGGTCCGCCCGGTTAGATCTTCGTTGGTCAGCTCGTATGTCATCTCTTTTCCAGGCCCTGCTCAATTCATGGGTCTGATTTTTGCAGATAACAAAAGCATCGCAAAATACTATGTGCCGGCCATTTAATTCAGAATCGATATATGGATACCGAGCTCGGCTTTATCGCGGGCAGGGTCGAAGCACTCGAGTTTTTGGTCGGTGCTGTGACCCCGGACGATCATCCATGTGCGGCTGGAGTCCGGTGGTTAGATTTGCGCGTTTGCGCGGGTGAAGCAATGGGCGATACGCGATACGCGCAGCGGTTCCGTTGTGCGGAGCGTTTCGTCCATTGCGGTGAGGTGGGCGGCGTAGGCCGCCGGTGTCTGGTAGCCGCGGGTGGTCCGCGTTGTACAACGCGGCGACACAACACCCACGGGACAGAAATTTCGCGAGCTTTTATATCCCTTGCATTACTGGGTTCGACCGATCTGTGCGTGGCTGCTGGCGCAGCATGCCGGTCCGGCATGTCGAACTCGCCAGCCTGCATGCTTTGGCGAGATTGCTGGAGGAGGTTGGTGCCTCATCACAATCCGCGGCGGTAGGCGCAGCATTGGTCTCTCGCGAAGCGAGTCGGGGAGATGTCCATGCCACGCCAGTTCATGACATATCAGTTCGATCTGTTGTCGGGCCCACACAGCGGGAAGACAGCAGTGACACCGCAATGGCAGGAGTTGCCGGCAGAGACGCGCCAGGCGCTGACGGTGCTCATCGCGCGGCTATTCGTCGACCACGCAAACGGTGCAAGCGCCATCCAGCAGAAGGAGACTGGTCATGATGCATGAGAAGATCGGTCCGCATCATCTGGAGAGGAAGGCTATCCTGTATGTCCGGCAGTCTTCGGCTCATCAAGTCGGCACAATCGCGAAAGCAGCGCCCTTCAATACGCCATGCGCGATCGGCTGGCAACGCTTGGATGGTCACACATTGAGACTGTGAACGACGATCTTGGTTGTTCAGTCGCCGGCGGTGTGACCCGGGCTGGATTTGACCGCATGGTGGCAGAAGTCTGCCTTGGCAAGGTTGGACCTGTGGCCGCGCGTGAGGTATCGCGCTTCGCCCGCAACAGTCGTGATTGGCAGCAACTCATCGAGTCGATACCGTCCTGGTCGACCAGGAAGCCGTCTATGCGTCCCGCCAGGGCAATGACCGGCTGCTTTTGGGTTTGAAGGACAGTATGAGCTCGACCTCTTGCGTCAGCGTTCCCTTTCCGCCCGCTACGAGAAGGCACGCCGCGGAGAGCTTGTCGTCACACTCCCAGTCCGCTTCTTGAAGATTGGGGACAGGATCGAAAAGGATCCCGACCGGCGCGTCCAGGAAGCCATCGCACTCGTCTTCAACAAGGTCAACGAACTCGGCAGTGCACGACAGGCGCTCCTATGGTTCCTCGAGCACGGGTCGGACCTGCCGGTCAGGTACACCAACGGTGACGTCATCTGGCGCAGATCTGACTATGCGACCATCCAACGGATGATTGCGAACCCGATCTACGGCGGAGCGTACGCTTATGGTAAGAGTCGCTCCGTGCCCCGATACGATGGTCGGTCTGGAATTCGACGCAAGACGCGTGATGAATGGTTGGCGCTGATCCCGGATGCACACGAAAGTTATGTCAGTTGGGAACGGGCGGAAGAGATCCGCAAGACGGTCAGCGACAATTTGCCGTCAGCCGCCATCACGGAGCGCCGAAGCATGGCGACGCTCTGCTTGCCGGCCTTTTCCGTTGCAAGAGGTGCGGTCGGAAGCTGACGGTCCGATACACCGGAAACAATCATAACATTCCGCGCTATTCCTGCTGGCGTGGTCTAGTCGATAATGGCGAGCCCCGCTGCATTGCTTTTCGGCGGCCTGCGGGTCGATGACGCGATCGAAGAGGCACTGCTCGGCGTGGTCGAACCAGGAGCTATTGCCGCCGCCATCGAGGCGAAATGTAATATGGCCAGCCAACGCGACCAGGTTCAGGGGGCACTGCTGCGCGATCTGGAGGCAGTGCGCTGTGCCGTTGACCGGGCTTTCCGGCAATACGATGCGGCTGACCCGGAGAACAGGCTGGTGGAGTCAGAGCTCGAAGCGCGCTGGAACAAGGCGCTCGCTCGCGACGGCGAGATCGAGGCCAAGATTGCCAAACATGTCACGCAGCAGCCATTCCCTATGTCCGCATCACAGGTAACCGCACTAGCGGGAACCTTCGCACCGTCCGGACGGCGCCGACAACCGATGCCAGGCTGAAGAAGCGCATCGTGCGCACGGCTCATCAATGAAGTGGTCGCCGATCTCGATGATAGAACCTCTGAGATCGCCCTCGTCCGATGGTGGCTTTGCCACGCGCAACAATTCGGCCGTTGCGAAGGCTTGGGGCGTTCACGACATGGCCTTCCACAAAAAGGCCGGCCTCCGGATCGAGGACATGGTCAAAAGCAACTGGGTCTATCGCAAGCTACGCAACTTCCGTGCCGTCATCGAGGCCGGCATCTCCTGCCTGAAGCGAGCCTACGGCTTGGCGCGTTGCACCCGGCGCGGCCTTGATCGCTGCAAGAGTTATGTCTGTTCCTCGGTCGTGGCCTACAACCTCGCCCTCCTCACGCGCCTCAAACCGACCTGATGCCGACTCGCATTGCATCTCAGCCGGCCTCCCGCCGGCGCAGCGCCGTGCGCGCGATTACCCCAGCAACCACCGTTCTGACGAAAACCAGCGGCCCTGATCCCGCTCACCCCCCCCCAAGAGGAGGCCAAGCTGAGACAAGTGCTTGCAAACGCTATAACATATGCCGGTTTATGGACGGAAATTAGTCTTAGTCTAGCCAACAACTGGCCCGGGCAGCCTTCCCCTCTCGCAGGGTCGATCAGGCGCTTTTCCCTTCCACCGCTACTGCAAGTATTGGGGATCCCTCAGGGATCGACGGATGCGTCATGTGCCATAGAAGGAAACCTGCTTCAGGTGCAGTTACTTCCGCCAAACGCTCGCCAAAAATATCGCGGACAGTCCCCAGTCTTTGGTTCTTCGTAATGCGTTGGCCGGGCTCCACTTCGGCGTGGTACTCACCACTTATCGGCGATTTCACCCAAAGGTAGTCATCGCAGAGAACACGTGCATTGCGGAACGTCGAAATAGGAGTACCAAGGATACCCAGCTTACGTGCCACATTGAGCACACCATCAACGTGAAACGCGATGGCGTCTTCCTCCAGCAGCCCATTCGAGCCCGCCTCAGACATCAGGGCGACGCGATTGTGTTTCGCAAACCCGGTTGGAGGCCTGCCGGGTTTGCTCATTAGCTCGGTTGGCAAACCCATTACGAATTCAGCATCGAAGCATTCTGCCATCTGGCGACTTGTTTCGTCCAGTTGCGAGTTGCTTGTGCGCTGATAGATCGTGAACTTCGAAACACGTTCGCGCAGATCGCCGCCATGCATATCGATATAGCAGTCCGCGTCAGCACACCACTCGTTCATAATCGCGCAACTTAGCGCTTCGGAGAACGAGCCGTCGCTGTTTCCAGGGAAGGTATAGTTGATGTTTTTGTCGTCGAGCGGGCAAATGTACTCCGTATATTTGAAAAGTGCCGGTTGATTGATTAAGGGGATAATCGACACCGTTCCTTTCATTTTGGAAGGTTCAAATAGTTTTTGCAGGCGCACCGCAGCTTCAATGCCAGCGACCTCATTGACGTGCACCCCGGCCGAGACGCAAAGCCTCGGGCCAGGCTCAATCCCACTGATTTCGCAGATCGGCCAAGTGTAGCCGGCGAGCTTTGGATTATCAAAGGTTAGACGCCCGCGAAATATACCGGGTTGACCGATTGAACAACTGCCTTTCGAAGCACTGAGCTGCATGGATCTGCCTTTACGATCAAGCGATTGCCATTTCTAATACAGCAAGTACGCCGCTATCGAAATGAAGCCTATTGTAACGGCAAGAATTGCAGAAAGCTAAAGAGCATGAAAATATCATAAAGCCTTGCCAAAATTCACCCCGGATATAAAGGACTTCCCGCACGCATCGCGTCGATGGTTTCCCGGACTGGAAGCCACGCTGCTCGTAAGCACTCGAGGTGCCGCAACCGCTTAGCGCTCGAAGCGTTCTCGATATCCATATCGAAAGCGAATAGAACGCGTTGAAAATGTATTTTCCTGTCATGATTTAATTTGGGAAGATGACTATCGGCTAGGAATGCCGTTCGGTTGAAGCGGTGCGGATTGCATATCGGTGAGTCCTCAGGCACCCTTTGAATTGTAAAGGACTGACGATGGAAGAACTTGCCGAAGGACTGCAATTCAGGATGGAATCTCCTGTCGGTCCACGTATGCGCATCGATGGTCGAGAGGTCAGTTATTTTAGCGGAACAAGTTACCACACGCTGCACGGCCACCCAGTGGTTATCGAAGCCGCCATCAAAGCGCTGCAAGCATTCGGCCTTGGCTCTGGCACGCACGCTGCAATATCTGTTTACGAAGAAGCGGAAGCCGCGGTTTGTGCGCATTTCCGATGCGAGAAAGCCATCTCCGTAGCTTCCGGATATCTCTCGATGATGACCCTTTTGTCCGCGTTGCGTGATGATTACGATGTGATATTTGCTGATGAGCGGTGTCATTTTAGCGTTAAAGACGCGCTCATTTGCTCTCAGAAACCGGTACTGCTTTTTCGGCATCGTGACCCCGAGGATCTGTCTGACCAAATGACGCGTCACTTAGGTGAAGGGCAAGTTCCGAACGTAGTGACCGACGGTGTCTTTTCATCCACCGGAGCTTTGGCGCCCCTGGATCAGTACGCGTATCTCCTTAAATCCTACTCATCTGGCATTCTATGCGTCGACGATTCACACGGCGTCGGTGTTCTTGGTGCAACCGGGCGGGGTACTCTGGAGCATTTCGGCATAGAAGGCGAGAACGCCTACTGTGCTGGAACTCTAAGCAAGGCCTTTGGCGGTTTCGGAGGCATCATCCCAGCGAGCAGAGTGTTGGCTAACAAGATTGCCAAAGCCGGAGCAATCGCAGGAGCCTCTTTTGTTCCTATCCCCGCCGCAGCCGGTGCCGCAGCTGGGCTACGTCTCTTCATGAAGGATCCAGCGATTTTGCAAGCTTTGCGCAGGAACGTGGAGCAAATGTGGAAAGGTCTCCGAGGTCTTGGTCTGTCTGTTTCAGAGACACCTGTTCCGATTTTCACTATTCAGGCAGACTTCGATCTAAGACGCCTTAACAAAGCACTCCGGGACGCGAACATAATCGTCAAATATATGAAGGCCTGTGGATATGCCGATGCCCCGCCAGTGGAGACGTTGAGAGTTGCGGTGTTCTCAAGCCACTCGCACGGCCAAATAGAAGAGCTGATTTCGGTGCTTGGCAAACACTTGTGAGGGACCGACTATCTGGTGTGTTTAAGCATGGAATGAGATCCCATGAGGGGGTGGATAGCGCCGCGGCTTTTGCCAAAGTGGTGGTGCTACCAACCCAGCACCTTGGAGGGTCTCATGGCTGTGATTGCAGGAAGCCCCGATCACACGGGCACTATCCACACTGATCTTGGCGCAATTTTCGTTTCATGGAACTGTCGCGGGCGAAATGGCTGGTGACGTCGCTGTCTCCGGGTGGGGGCGAGAAGATGTCGCGGCACCAGGTTGACGGCGGCGACCTGGCCGGGCTTCTGGAACGGCTCGCGACGCTCGGGCGCAAGGCCGAGGCGCGTACCGGGCGCAGCTTTCCGGTGATCGTCGTCCAGGAGGCCGGCCTCGACGGCTTCTGGATCCACCGCGCGCTGCAGGCGGAGGGGATCGAGAGCCACGTCGTCGACCCGGCCTCGATCGCCATGCCGCGTCGCCGCCGGCGGACGAAGACGGACCTGATCGACGGCGAGATGCTGGTGCGCACGCTGCTGGCCTTCAAGCGCGGCGAGCCGCGCGTCTGCGCGATGGTCCGGGCGCCGACGCCGGAGCATGAGGATCGCCGCCGGCTGGTGGGGGAGCGCCGGGAACTGACCCGCCGAGGCCGATGCGGAGGCCATTGCTGAGGCCGCATCGCGGCCGACCATGCGTGCGCGGCGACAATCAAGGTGAGACTCTCATCCTGATCGTCGCGCTACACATGCGCTTCGTCGCCGTCAAAACCGAGGAGCAAACAAGCAAGGTCAGCGGTCTCCCGCACGCGTGATCTTCTTGTCCGGCAGCGCACACAACTGATCAATGCTTTGCGTGGGCATCTCGCCGAACACGGTGTTGCCGCGCCGCAGGGCCCAACACACTTGAAGACGTTGGCCGCCGCGATCGCTGACCTCGGTCTATCGCTACCCGCATTGGTGCGTGACATCGGCAGTCTCTATCTTGAGCCAATTGAGCAATTGAGCCGAAAGAGCACCGATCTTGAGAAGGTCCTTCGCAGCGAAGCCCAACGCGGCGTGGAAACGCGTCGCCTTCAGACCATGCCAGGGATCGGACCGATAACCGCGATGGCAGTAGAGGCCTTCGCTCCACCAATGGAGACGTTCAAACGCGGCCGCGACTTCGCGGCTTGGTTGGGGTTGGTTCCGGTCCAGCACTCCACCAGAGGGAAGCAACGACTCGGTCGAACGTCAAAGATGGGGCAAAGAGACATCCGCAGGCTACTGACCATCGGCGCTATGGCAGTCATACAGTGGGCATCCAGGTGCGCCAGCGGGATCCTGGTTGCACAGAACGATAGAACGAAAGCCCCTCATGGTGGTCGCGATGGCGCTGGCGAACAAGATGGCCCACTCGATCTGGCCATGTTGACAAAGAGTGAAGATTATCGGGATCCGGTCGGGGCTGCCTGATCAATCGACAGAGCGGCTACGGCACTGGATGGGCAGCATGTGAGGAGGCCGTGAACAGTTCGATCGGGATCAGGAAATGCACCGAGGGCTCCAAGAGCGAAAAGCTCGCCAAGTTGATCTGCGCCTGATCCGCGTATCTCCATGACGGCCAGCGACTGAATCTTATGTCGCACTTGACTCCACCCGATCACATGCAGAGATGTTCCAAAAACCGCTTGCATGAGACGGGGCATCCACACATGGAGCCTCCGGCAAACCCGGAGCGTTCCACCATATCATTTTTGAAAGATCTCGCACAAAAACTTGCGTTTACAGACGCAAAGGATGGAGGGACTGTCAAGTGCTTGTATGAAGATTGCGTGAAGAATACGGGGTAGCTAGAAAGTAGCTGAGCACCAGCTGCACACATCTCAATCTCCGAGCAAATTCACCTGGTGAATAGCAGAAAGTCAAGAACGAAAGGAATAGGGGGAATGCTAAAGATCGCGAATATTTCTCATCGAACAGCGGCGCTAGCTGCCGCTCTTATTCTGGCCTCAATGTCGAGCGCTGGTGCGGAAACACTCTTCGAAAAAAACAAGGCATCTGGTACCGCCGTGGTCGGCATCGCCAACGAGAAGCCCTACGGTTACCTCGATACCGACGGGACGATGAAGGGGGTGATCATCGATGTCCTCCGCGCCGCGCTCAAGCCTATCGGCATCGATAAAATCGAAGCGAATGTCGGTGAATTCTCTGCCATGATCCCCGGGATCAATGCACGCCGTTTCGATATGATTGGGGCTGGTATGGCAATCAGGCCCCAGCGTTGTGAATCGGTCGCTTTTAGCAGTCCGATCTCCCGTCTTGCCAACGTTGTGGCGGTTAAGGCCGGCAATCCGCACAATATCCATTCGCTTGAGGATATCGCGAAATCCGGCACTCTAAAGATAGGATCGCAGATCGGGTCGTCTCAGCTCGCCGACCTTCCCAAGGCTGGCATACCCGAGGACCGCGTTGTTTCGTTTGCCCTTGATACAGAAGCGATCGCCGGCTTGAAGGCGGGGCGAGTCGATGCAATCTATTTTCCCTCTTTGCAGCTTGCTGACCTGATCAAAAATTTCGGAGACGGCGTTGTGGAGCGCGCGGAGCCTTTCCAGGTGGCCAAAGATGACAAGGGCGAACCCCTCTATGTCTTTCAAGCTTTTGGCTTCAACAAGGAAGACAGTGATTTCGTGAACGCACTCAACGTGGAAATAAGAAAGCTCAACGAATCTGGAGAGCTTTTTAGAATACTCGAGCCTTATGGGTTCACGAAGGAAGACGTTCCGGATCCCAATTTGACAGCAACGCAGCTTTGCTCCGGTTCTTGATCACGCCATGGACGCTTTGTTCGATCAACTTGATCAGCTCCTGCCCCTCCTCACACGAGGGGCAGGTGTGACGATCAGTATCGCAGCGCAATCAATGGTCGTCGCAATCGCCTTGGCATTCGTGACCGGAATGGCCCGCCGGTCATCGTTACGAATACTCCGCCAGGTGGCTCTCGTCTACGTCGAGCTATTTCGCGGCACATCTCTCCTCGTGCAGCTGTTTGTTCTTTACTTCGTCCTGCCAATCTACGGGATTAGGCTCCCTGCCGAGGTTACCGCGATCTTAGGGCTTGGACTTAACCAGGGCGCATACGGGTCTGAGATTGTGAGATCTGCGATCGACAACATCGGTACCGGACAGATCGAAGCAGCACGCGCGTTGTCGCTTCCACGTATCATCACATTTTGGAAGATCATCCTGCCTCAGGCCGTGATTATCATGCTTCCCAGCTTCGGAAACCTGGCAATAGAAACAGTCAAGGCGACGGCCCTCGTTTCGTTGATAACGATCCCGGAGCTCACATTTTTTGGCAAAAGCCTGATATATTCGACAGGCCAAACCTTCCTAGTCTGGGCGTCGGTTGTCATCGCGTACCTTACAATCAATACCCCACTAAACTTGCTCGTGCTATGGGCGGAGCGTAAGGCAGGACACTATCGGGAGGCCAGCCGTGGAGTTTAGTTTTGAGTTCGCGCGAAGCATCCTTCCAACTCTCCTGCAGGGCGCGGTGATCACCGTCATTGCCACACTTGGAGGTTTCGCTGGTGCGCTCGTCGGCGGCGGAATTCTGAGTGTGTTCCTTAGATCAAATATAGCGCCACTCAGAATATTCGCTATCGGGTACATATATTGTATCCGGAATACGCCGCTGCTCGTTCAATTATATCTCGTCTTTTACGTACTGCCCGACATGGGAATCACGATTAGCGCACTCGGATGTGGCATACTCGGCCTATCGTTGCACTACTCCACCTTCTTCTCTGAAGTTTATCGAGCCGGCATCGCGTCGGTGCCGCGAGGGCAATTCGAGGCGGCCGATGCGCTGGGGCTTCACACGACAAAGAAGTGGATGCTTATAGTTGTTCCTCAGGCGATCAAACCAATCTTGCCTGTGTTGGGAAATTATCTGGTCGGAATGTTCAAGGAGACACCGCTTCTCGCTGCGATCACGGTGGTGGAGTTGTTTGGCAAAGCGCAAAACATTGCTGGCCTGACTTACCGGTATAACGAGCCGTATCTGATGGTGGCGCTAATATTTCTGATCATAAGCGTTCCATGCTCCTTTATTATTAGGAAGCTTGAGACGAACGGGAATCGACACTGACAAGGCAGATGCTTGGCGCCCCAATATCCCTCAACCGGTCGTGGCCGAGTGTCGGGACTTCGATCAACGCATTTGGCACCGATGGAAGTGAACAATTCGATGAACCAGGTGAACCCGTACTCTCAGATGATCCAGAAACCTTCACCGATGCTAGTTTCGGAAACGGAAGTCGCAGTCGATATAATTGGAATGCACAAGTCTTTCGGCAATTTCCACGTCTTGAAAGATATTAACCTCACTGTCATGAAGGGCGAGCGGATCGTGATATGCGGTCCATCAGGGTCCGGCAAATCGACCCTCATCCGGTGCATCAACCGGCTGGAGGAACATCAAAGGGGCAAAATTATCGTTGATGGGATTGAGCTCACCACCGACCTGAAACGCATCGACGATGTCCGGCGTGAGGTTGGGATGGTCTTTCAACACTTCAATCTTTTCCCTCATCTGACGATCCTGGAGAACTGCACTCTTGCACCTATGTGGGTGAGAAAGATGCCACGGAAAGATGCTGAGAAGACTGCCATGCACTTCCTTGAACGTGTCAAGATACCCGAGCAGGCGCATAAGTACCCTGGACAACTTTCCGGCGGTCAGCAGCAGCGCGTAGCTATCGCGCGTTCCCTCTGTATGAATCCACGGGTCATGCTCTTCGATGAGCCAACCTCGGCGCTCGACCCGGAAGTAATTAAAGAGGTCCTCGACACTATGGTGTCCCTTGCCGAGGAGGGAATGACAATGCTTTGCGTTACTCACGAGATGGGTTTCGCGCGTCAGGTCGCGAACCGTGTCATTTTCATGGACCAGGGACAAATCATTGAGCAAAATGAGCCCGGCACGTTCTTCAAAGATCCGCAGCACGAGCGCACCAAGTCGTTCTTGAGCCAAATTATGCACTAGCGATGATCGCTGCTGCAGGCTTGATCATCTCCCTACCAGCTGAGCGCCACAAAGAGCATGATTTTTTGCGCGAGGCCAGAGGTTTGGCTCGCGCCACGTTAACCAGCGTCTTATCGGGCTAGCCCCGTCGCGGGCGACTGTACAGGAAAGGGAGACCGCTGTCCGGCGCTTGTCCGTGAGAGTGCTCCCAATGGGTTCTTCCTCAAGTGAAGGACACTGGAACTCTTTGTGCCTCGCGAGAGCAAACGGGATTTGGCTGCGCCGGTGCTTTCATATCAAAAACGCATGAAGGGCCGCCGACTATAATATTTTCCAGCCCTAAGTCGTTTCTGCCATGATCCGCTCAAGCTAGCATCCCTCGCATTCAACCAACAGACAAATAAAATAACTGCAGTCGCGCGCTGGTGAAAGCGCAGACATACCGTTCGCAAAGGAGATCAGAATGAGTACAAACACATGGTTTTTTGAAGATACGCTTTCTCATGCGGATCCCGAAGTCGCCCTCCACATCGCTGCCGAGGAGGCGCGCCTACGTGGTCAAATCGAGCTTGTTGCGCCAAAGAACTACCTCAGCCGGGCTGCTCGTGAGGCCATGAATTCGATGGTGGTATTTGCGACGATTGAAGGTTATCCGGGCAAGAGGTACCACGCTGGCGTCGAGAACTTTGACGCAATCGAGCGGCTGGCGATCGAGCGGGCGAAGGCGATGTTCGGGGGAGGGCATGCAAATGTGCAGCCTCATTCCGGTACTCAAGCGAACCAGGCTGTTTATTTCGCGACCTTGAACCCCGGCGACACTGTGCTGAGCATGGACCTCGCCTCTGGCGGGCACTTGAGTCACGGCCTCAAATCCAACTTGTCAGGTCGATGGTTCAACACCGTTTCTTACGGAACAACAGATGAAGGCTTCATCGATTACGATGCGATAGAGCAACTGGCGCGTGAACATCGACCGAAGCTCATAATCGTTGGCGGTTCGTCTTATCCACGAGCAATCGACTTCCAAACGGTGTCAGCGATAGCTGCCGAGGTAGGCGCAGCGACACTTGCGGATGTCGCACATTTTTCTGGGCTAATTGCAGGCAAGCAGTACCCCAGCCCATTTCCGCACATCGACTTCCTGACATCCACGACTAACAAAAATCTACGCGGCCCTCGCGGAGGTCTGATCGTTTGCCGTGATGCTGCCATGGGTCGGAAGATCGATTCAGCAGTATTTCCCGGTATCCAAGGCGGGCCGCACCCGAACGTTATGGCGGCGAAGGCTGTTTGTTTTGGCGAAGCTTTGAAGCCCGAGTTTGTTGAATACGCAAGCTCAGTGCTCAAGTGCGCACGAACCTTGGCGCGGGAATTGGACGCGCGGGGATACAAAATTGTGACCGGTGGCACAGATACTCCGTTCACCATGGTCGACCTCCGTACCCGAGGCATTACTGGCGATACTGCCCAGAAGGCTTTGGAAGAACATGGGATTACGGCCAACCGCAACCTTGTGCCCAACGACAAGGAGTCGCCGAACGTCACGTCCGGGCTTAGAATGGGCACGTCAGCGATCGTGGCTCGTGGAATGGGTGAGGCCGAAGCGTCCGCACTAGCAGGAACGATCGCGGATGTCCTGGATCAAGTCGCAGCGAATCCTGGCAAGGACGTCAAACCTGACGCCAACATCGTTGAAAAAGTCTCGGCGATGGCGGCGAAGTTTCCATTGTATCCGGATTAATCAGGCGTTCAGACCTCTCGTGCCGCACTTGCGAGTGCGGCACAGTCCGACAATCAATCTGCCAGGCATCGAGAGTTCAGGGTGAAGATCGCGTCCTTGTCATCTTCACCGGCAACGCGTGCTGCAACTAGCACGTCAAATCTGCCAAAGTAGCGCTAGTCAAAACGGATGTAGAAAATGAAACCGTATGTGATCACCGTCTCATGCAAATCGAGGCTCGGGATTGTAGCGGCGATCTCCAATTTCCTGGCGTCTCAGGGCTGCAACATTGTGGATAGTTCGCAATTCGATGATCTCGATACAGGCATGTTCTTCATGCGCGTCAGCTTCATTTCTGAAGAAGGTGCTGATCAGGCTAAGCTCATCGAAGGCTTCAAGCCAATCGTTGCTGAATTTAAAATGCAGCTTGAAGTCGAGGATTCCAACAGACGCATGAAGGTGCTTTTGATGGTCTCCCGCTTTGGCCACTGCCTAAATGATCTGCTCTATCGATGGAAGATCGGTGCGCTGCCAATCGACCTCGTCGGCGTCGTCTCCAACCACTTCGATTACCAGAAAGTGGTCGTCAACCACGACATTCCATTTCACCACATTAAGGTGACGAAAGACAATAAGCCAAAGGCCGAAGCCCAACTGGTGGAATTGGTCGAGCAGACCGGCACCGAGTTGATTGTGCTTGCTCGCTACATGCAGGTCCTGTCGGATCAGTTATGCAAACGGATGTCCGGGCAGATCATCAACATACATCACTCGTTCCTGCCTAGCTTTAAGGGCGCCAATCCCTATAAGCAGGCCTATGAGCGAGGCGTGAAGCTGATCGGCGCGACTGCGCATTACGTCACCGCCGACCTCGACGAAGGCCCGATTATTGAGCAGGACATTGCCCGCGTCACCCATGCGCAGTCCTCGGAGGACTATATCTCTATCGGCCGTGACGTCGAAAGTCAGGTGCTGGCACGTGCCGTCCATGCCCACATCCACCGTCGTACTTTCATCAACGGCAACCGCACCGTGGTCTTTCCGGCAAGTCCAGGATCTTATGCTTCCGAGCGCATGGTCTGAGATATGACAAACGCGATAGTAATCGATGGGAAGAAAGCCGCGGCTAGGGTGATCGATGCTGTGAAGGCAGCGGCGTCAGCACTTGAAACCGCGACCGGTGTGAAAACAGGACTTGCAGTTGTCATTGTCGGCGACGATCCAGCCAGCCACACCTATGTCAGCGCCAAGAGCCGCATGGCTAGGGAATGCGGCTTTAATTCCATCCAGCACACGCTGCCGGCCGAGACGTCGCAGGACGAACTGGCAAACTCGTCCAATCACTGAACCAGGATACCGCTGTTCATGGCATCCTGGTGCAACTGCCGTTGCCGAAGCATCGGATGCGATCATCCAGTCAATCCGCCCGGACAAGGATGTCGATGGCCTGCATGTCGTCAATGCCGGCAAGCTGGCGACCGGCGATCTCGCCACCGGGCTGATTTCCTGCACGCCAGCCGGCGCAATGCTTTTGGTGCGCATTTCGCAAAAGCCGGACAGGGATTCCGCTAAGTCGCGGACGCTTGTGGAGTGCACCCCCAGACTGAGACAAGGAAAATCGCGGACAGTTTCCCCGCAGGGAGAGGAAACTGGGGCATGGCCGGACGGCAAAGATTTATTGATGAGGACCAAAAGCGGGAGCTGCTCCAGCGCATGGAGGCGGGCGAAAACGTCAGCAAGTTGGCAGATGAGGTCGGCATCAGTCGGCAACGACTTTACGAGTGGCGTGATCACCTGAGGCTTCATGGCGATCTGAAGTCACGCCGGCGCGGCCGGCCGACCAGATCGACAGCAGGGCTAGACGGGGCCGCGCAGCTGCAGAATGCAGTCGATCTGCCAGCGCCTCAGGAAAAGGCACTGACCAGCGCCAGGCGGCGGATCAGGGAATTGGAGCAGAAAGTCGGGCAACAGCAGCTTGATCTCGATTTTTTTCGCGAAGCCTTGCGGCACTTCGAGGAAGATCAGCGCCGGAGCAGCGCTCCTGGCGAAACGGGATCTTCAAAGTCATCGAAAAGATGACAACCGGCCTGTCGCAAGGCGAATTCAACATCGATAGAATGTGCTGGCTCGCTGGCGTCAGCCGCGCGAGTTACTACCGCCACTGGCTAGATTCGGCCCCGCGTCGGGCCGAGACAGGTTTGCGCGATCTCATTCAAAAGGTGGCTCTGAGCAACGCGCACTACGGTTACCGCCGGATCGCAGCCCTGCTGCGGCGGGAGGGGTGGCAAGTCAACCACAAGTGCATTCTACGGATCATGCGCGAAGACAATCTGTTGTGCTTGCGCGCGAAACCCTTTGTTCCTGCAACGACGAACTCGAGGCATGGTTGGCAAGTCGTGCCGAACCTTGCCAGGGGCATGGTCCTCAGTGGGGTCAACCAGCTGTGGGTCGCCGATATCACGTTCCTGCATCTGGCTGAGGAGTTTGCTTTCCTTGCCGTTGTGCTTGATGCGTTTAGCCGCAGGGTGGTCGGGTGGGCGTTGGATACGCATCTCAGAGCAAGCCTTGCCATCGAGGCCCTCGAGATGGCCATCACCGATCGCCAACCCGCTCCCGGGAGCCTCGTGCATCATTCCGACCGCGGAGTTCAATATGCCTGCGGGGCCTACTCCGAACTTCTACATCGTCGCGGTATCCAGGCGAGCATGAGCCGTGTTGGAAATCCCTATGATAACGCCAAGGCGGAGAGCTTCATGAAAACCCTGAAGCAGGAAGAGGTGCAAGGTCTCGCCTATAAGGATGCAGATGACGCCCGCAGGGGCATCGGCGCGTTCATCGATACCATCTACAACACGCAGCGCCTGCACTCGGCGCTCGATTATCTCACGCCGGAGGAATACGAACAGAAGCATTCAGGTGGACGACAGATGGAAAAGGCGGCATAGCGAAACACGGGACGGTGTCCGCGATTTTCCTTGTCTCAGTCTGGGGGTGCACTCCATTGCTGTCCGCGACTTACTGAAATCGGTGTCCGGGACTTAACGAAACACGCACTTTTGGTTCGCTCCATCCATGGAAAAGACTTATCCGGGCTCAATGCCGTCGTCATCGGCCGCTCCAACCTGTTCGGCAAGCCGATGGCGCAACTTCTGCTCAATGCAAATGCAACAATGCAACGGTAATGACGGCGCATTCGCGGACGAAGGACTTGGCCAAGGCGATGCCGATATCCTGGTGGCGGCCGTCGGCCGACCGGAATGGTGAAGGCGGATTGGGTGAAGCCGGGTGCGACGGTGATCGATGTCGGCATCAACCGCATCGCAGCACCGGAACGAGGCGAGGGCAGGAGCCGACTGGTGGGCGATGTCGCCTATGGTGAAGCATCGGTAGTCGCCGCAGCGATCACGGTGGTGTCGGCCCGATGACGATCGCCATGTTGATGGAGAATACCATTATCGCGGCTTACCGAGCAAAAGGCCTCACTCCGGTGCCCCTTTAGGACCGAGAAACGTCGCTAAGGCGGAAGGGACCCATATGCCACTGAGCAATGCGGATCCCATCCAACCTCATTCTCCCAGCTGTGCTTTCAATTGCTGCTTCACGATTGCCGTTACTTCGTGAAGCACTTTGACGAATAGATCGGCGTGGGTAGATCGAAGGCCTTCCGCTGGCCGCCAGAGAGCAACTTCATACGGTACGCGCACGCTTAGCTTTCTCAGGACGACACCTTTTTTGCAGTAGTGAGCAGCCGTAAAAGGGTTGACGATCGATACGCCCACCCCGGCCGCAACCATCGAGCAGACGCCAGTTGCGGTTGTTGTTTCTACCGAAAAACGGCGAGAAATTCCTTCAGCATCGAAGATGTCATCGAGCTTGCGGCGGTAGGGATCTTCTTGCGAGAAGTACACGAACTCGACGCCTTCAAAATCGCGCGGTTGAATGACATTTTTCACTGCCAAACGATGCCCGGCTGGAAGCACGCATAACAATTCGCCGACGTCAATTTTCTCAGTCGTTGTTTCGTCGTGCTCATAGCTTCCCTCGGTCAATCCGACGTCAAACATTTTAGTGGTGAGGTCGTGTCGAAGTGGGACTTCTTCGAGCGAGTGAACGGAAAGAAGGACCCGCGGACGATTATCGAGAAACCGCCTAGCCACGACGGGCATAAGTGCTTCTGCGTATGCAGGGATACAGGCTATCCTAAGATAGGCACCGTCATAACCCCTTATCGCGATCGCGACGCGGCTGATTTCCTCCATTCCTACAAACGAACGAGCAACCACCGAATGAAGCAGTTGCGCCTGATTCGTTGGCGTCAGTCGTTTGCCAAAACGATTGAAAAGATCAAATCCGATTTGTCTTTCAAGGTCCCGCAACTCGCGGCTCACAGTAGGCTGGGATGTCCTCAGAGAGGCTGCGGCTGCTGTCACGCTCTTATAGACCATGATAGCATTGAAAATCTCCATCTGGCGCTGGTTAATCCGCACGTTGCCCCCCTTGTATATCGAGATTAAATCAATGCTGCATCCGCAGTGCATCTTTCGGCTTGATCTCTGTCGACAGGGTTGAGATTTGTCAATCGGCGTCGTAACGGGACCCCGTATCGGCTTTCAAAAGGGACCCCTCCTTCTGGTTGCATAGGGTTAGCGCGCGGAGGCCCGGAGCTTTCCATTTAGCGTAGGGGCCTGCGGGCACGGGTTGTTTGTCTCCTCATGTGAGATTCCATGAGGCGTGAACCGCGCCCAGCGCTCTGCGAGAGTGTGGTTGCACAGATGCAATCAATCTCCAGGAGACGACCATGCAAGCTCCCCAAAGCGAATACGACAATACGACCGCGATCCGCACCGATCTGGGTGCCATTTTTGTGTCCCTTGAGTTGAGCCGGGCCACGTGGCTGGTCACGTCATTGTCGCCAGGCGGCGGTGAAAAGATGTCGAGGCGGTGATGTTGGCGAATTGCTGTCCCGCTTCGCCCACCTTCAGGAGAAGGTTCGCGGCCGGACTGGCCACCTCTTTCCAATCATTACGATCCAGGAGGCAGGGCTTGATGGGTTCTGGATTCATCGGGTTCTGCAGGAGCATGGCGTCGAAAGCCATATCGTCGACGCAGCGTCCATTGCCGCGTCACGGCGTGGTCGGCGGGCCAAGACCGACAGGATCGATGGCGAGACGCTGGTGCGCGCGCTGCTCGCCTTCAAGCGTGGCGAGCCCCGCGTCTGTGCGATGGTCAGGGCCCCGAGCCCGCAAGACGAAGACCGTCGCCGCGTTTGTCGCGAACGCCGGGTTCTCATTGCCGAGCGGGTCGAGCGCGTCAATCGCATCAAGGGTCTGCTCTTTGCGCAGGGCATTGGCGGATATCAGCCGCTGCGAAAGGACAGACTTATGCGGCTGGAGGAACTCCGAACCGGCGACGGCCGGACCCTGCCGCCTCATCTCAAGGCGCAGATCATCCGCGAACTCGATCGACTTGAGCTTCTGCTCGATCATATCGCGGTTGTCGAGCGCGAGCGTGACCTGCTGGTAAGTGCAGCCGATGAAAACACCACCATCACGCGGCCTGCTGCGCTGTTATGCGCTATCAAGGGCGTGGGAGCGGAGATTGCGGCGGTACTTTGGACCGAGGGGTTGTCGCGGCATTTTGACAATCGCAGGCAGGTCGCCGCCTACGCGGGCTTGGCGCCGACGCCTTGGCAGAGCGGGACGATCGACCGGGAACAAGGGGTGTCGAAAGCAGGCAATCCACCACTGCGAACGACGATGATCCAACTCGCCTGGCTGTGGCTGCACAATCAACCATCCTCGGCACTGAGCGAATGGTTCTTTCGCCGCGTCCAGTCCAACGGAGGTCGTCACAAGAAGAGCACTATTGTCGCGCTCGCCAGGAAATTGCTCGTCGCCCTCTGGAAGTTCGTCAGGTTCGGCGTCGTTATCGACGGGGCAGCGATGAAGGCGGCATGAGCAACGCAGGTATGAGCAATCTCGAAATCTTCCAGGACTGATCAATCCTGGCGGATCCAGGTGGGCGAACCGGCTCAAAGTATGGCTTCAAACGCCGCGCTTTAGAATGGTCCCGTCCTCCTGAGCCTTACCGCAACGCAAGCGGAATGATGGTGCGGCCGCAAGCGCGGCGACTGTATGTGAGTTTGAACCGGCAAGGAAAGCCGCGTCACCCGAAAAGGCTCAGACCATGGTATCCGACGGCACGGACAGGAGGCTTTCTATGTCTTGACGCCAATCTCCTCATGTGAGCTTTGAGAGCGGTTCTTGAAGCGCCAGGATTCATTTCCAGTCTCGATAATCTCGCAATGATGGGTGAGCCGGTCGAGGAGGGCGGCGGTCATCTTCGCGTCTCCGAACACGGCCGGCCACTCGCCGAACGCCAGGTTGGTCGTTAAGATGATCGAGGTCCGCTCGTAGAGCCTGCTGATCAAATGGAAGAGAAACTGGCCGCCGGCCTGGGCGAATGGGAGATAGCCGAGTTCGTCCATGACGACGAAGTCGAGCCTGGTTATGAAGTCCGCAAGCCGCCCTTGTTTGCCGCCACGTGCTTCCGTCTCGAGTCGATTGACGAGATCGACCACGTTGAAGAAGCGACCGCGTGCACCGTTGCGGATCAGAGCGCGGGCGAGCGCGATGGAAAGGTGGGACTTTCCCGTGCCGGTCCCGCCGACCAGAATGATATTGTGCTGTTCGGCGAGGAAGGCCCGGTCGCGAGCTGGCGCAGCAGCCCTTCATTGGCCGGCGTGTCGGTGAAGTCGAAGTCGTCGAGTCCTTGGCCAGCGGCAGCTTGGCGACGGTGATCTGGTATTTGATGGAGCGGGCCTGCTTCTCGGCGATCTCCGACTGCAGCAGGTCACCGACGATGCGCGGCGGTTCGTGCTGCCGCTTGATACCGGAAGCCATGATCTCGTCATAGGCGCTGCGCATGCCGAACAGCTTCAGCGTACCCATCATGTCGAGGATTTGGGATCGTTCCATATCAGCTTGCCCTCCTGAGGCTGTCGTAACGGGCGCAATCGGCCAGAGGCTCATGGGTCAGGCGAAGCGCGTCGGGAATGGAAAGGAATGGCGGCCGGTTGCGGATCGCGCTTGGGGGCCAGGATGTTGATGATGACGGCGGCGGAGAATACGCCCTGATCGAGCGCCTCCTGGCAGGCCGCCTCGACGGTGGGGAGCCCGTCCAGGCCGACACATTCGAGGATCGACACCATCTGCCGGTCGCCGTCATGCATGGCCTTCAGCCGGCGGCGCACTTTCTCGATGGCGGCGGGCAAAACCCAGTCATGGAACGGCGCGCCGTTGCGCAGTGCGCCCGGCTTGCGGGTCAGGACCGGCACCCTAATGCCATGGATTATAGATGGTCTCGCCACGGCCAAAGCAGCGTTCGTGCTGGCCGATCTCGACGCCGTCCTGCCGAATGACGATGCGATCTGCATAGGCATGTATCTCGGCCGGGCGGCCGACCGCGGTCGACAGCACCGAGTATTTTGTTGTTGTCGAAACGCACGAGGCAGGTCTTGCCGATCGAGGCCTGCACGGCATGGAAGCCATCGAACTTGCCGGGATAGGTCACCAGATGCGGCCGCTCCGCTCGAACACGTCCCAGATCGTCCGCTCCGTCTGATCGACATGCTTATGGGCGCGGGCGTAACTGATGCATTTGTCCAGCAGTCAGCCATTCAGTTCATCGTAGGATTTGAAGCGCAGCCGCGGCGTGAAGAAGCGTTCCCGCACCAGATTGACCTGGTTCTCGATCTGCCCCTTCTCCCAGCCTGACGCCGGCGTGCAGGCCACCGGCTCCTTGCCGGCAAAGACCGTCTCGACAGCCGTCTTCATGTTGTCGTAGTTTTGTGTCCCGAACGGTTATGTGCCTCGGCGGGCGTAAGTTTCTGTGATTAAACGGCCTTATTCTCTGTGGCGGCACATCTCACGAGAGAACTTCGAGCGCACCCTTCCACCGTTCCTGGTTCAGAACGGAGGTTGCTATGTTGGAACTTTGTCGTCAAGCCGCAGACGGTCGATCGGATTATGGATTGCTGGCTTGGACTGCAGATCGAGCAATATGTGAAGGCTTTATGCGAACGTGCATATACGCCTCGAAGCATCTATCGCCGCGATAGCCAACCTCTGTTGAAAATCGACGAGGTTCCGCTGCACGGCGAATTCGATCGCCGCATCGGAAAACGAGATCCGCTCCGCCTTCCACAATGCCGCTTATTGCAACGGTAACGGCGCCTGTTTCGATGTCGACGAGACAAGCCCAATGTGCCCCTCGTTCAAGGCCACCGGCGACCGGCGCCAATCACCGAAGGGGCGCGCATCGCTGATGCGCGAATGGCTTCGACTGCTGACTGAAAAAGGTCTTCGACCCTCGCCGCGAGTCGGAGCGACTGCACAAATCGCTTGGTTTATGGCAGTTCCCGCGACGGATGTTCAATTCACTGAACCCCGCCAATGATGGAGATTTCTCCCATGAGGTGAAAGCGGCGATGGACAACTGCCTTTCTTCCAAGGCCTGCGCCGGCCAGTGTCCAGTCAAGGTCAGTGTTCCCTCTTTCCGGGCGAAGTTTCTGGAGGTCTATCATGGGCGCTACCTGCGTCCCCTGAAGGATCCACTCATCGCTTCCATCGAAACCACACTGCCCCTGTTGGCGCGTGTGCAGCCCCTCTACAATTTCGCGTCGTCGTCGGCGATTGGTTGAAGGCTTGCGGGCCTTGTAGGCCCTGTTTCCTTGCCTAACCTGCCCTCTTTATCGCTCAAGAAAGAAGCAAGGCGACTGGGCGTTGCTGTTGCGAGCGGGAAGGACCTGGCGAAACGATCCCCCGAAGAACGCGAATCCGTTGTCGTCTTCGTACCGGACGTCTTCACCGCACATTTCGATCCTGAGGTTGCGCTTGCCGCCATAAGGTTGGCGCGCATCCTGGGGTACGAGCCGATGCTTGCGGCCCGGCATGTCAACGGCAAGGCCTTGCAAGTCCACGGCTATCTCGCCGCTTTCGAGCGGGCGGTGCGACGGACGACCCGCTATCTTCAGGAACTCGCCAATCACGGCGTGAGGCTGGTGGGGCTCGATCCCTCCATGACACTTGCCTTTCGCAGTGAATACACGAAACTTGCCGGCGTGCCTCTCGAAACAACGTTGTAACTGCCGCAGGAATGGTTGGCCGGGGCGTTATCGCGCGTCCCTATTGAGCCGGTCCGGGAGTCCCGCGAGGCAACGATGTTCGTGCACTGCACCGAGCGCACAAACGCAGAAACCTCCATCGATCTATGGAAGTTCGTTTTCAAGTCCCTGGGCATGGATCTTGCCATTGCCGATACCGGCTGCTGCGGCATGGCCGGCACCTTTGGCCACCAGGCACGCAATCGTGCGCTCTCGGAAAAACTTTACGCGATGAGCTGGAAGCCGGTCATCGATACGTCACAGCGCACCGACATTCTGATGGCAACCGGCTATTCCTGCCGCTCGCAGGCAAAGACGATTGATGGCCGTATCCTGCCGCATCCGATCCTGGTGATCGAACAACTGATCGCGCGCCGAGCTAAGTGACACTTCTTCGAAGACTTCTTGCTCGCCTGAGAGGTTATGTCTTACCGGCTAATGCGTGTGGACAGGATAATCGACGACAAGGTGCATTCAACGCCTTCGATCATGCCAATCTCGTCGACAAGCTGGTCAAGCTCTGAAAATCGACGGGGCTTCGACGACCGCGATTAGATCGAACGTGCCGCTGACCGAGTGCAGCGTTTTGACGGCGTGAATGCCTTGGATGGAAGCGCAGACCTGCGACAAGACTTTCGGCGCCAGCGTGATCATCACATGGGCTCTGGCCAGGCTGGACGCGTATGCATCCGAAAGCCGCAAGCCGTACCCTGCGATCACACCTTCTCTCTCTCTCCAAACGGTCAAGTCTGGCTTGAACCGTGGTCCTCGACAGGCCCAGCCTCTTTGCCAGACTCGCGACCGGAGCGCGGGCGTTTTCGCCTAACAGATCCAGCAGTTCCCTGTCCTTGTCAGTTATATTCATAAGCCACCTAACGTTTCGACAATGAACTACATCGCATTGCTTAAAAGAATGCATCATAAAGAGCAATGCGCCACTATTATACGACACGGTTTCCCTGCAAACTCACCGTCAATCAGTTTCTCAAACCGAAGGGGACTTCAATGAAGGACGTAGTGGTCATCGGCGCAGGCAAGATCGGCGGGGCCATCGCTTTGATGCTGGCGGAAACCGGCGATTACAATGTGGTGGTAACCGATCGCGATCAGGCCCAGTTGGCGAAGCTCGACAAGCACCCGGCAATTTCCGGCGTCGCTGTCGACATTGCCGACAAGGCGGCGCTCGTCGATCTGCTCCGCGGCAAGTTCGCCGTTTTGTCCGCCGCTCCGTTCAACCTCACGGGTAAAGTCGCCGAGGCGGCTCTCGGGGCCTCGGTTCACTATCTCGATCTGACGGAAGACGTTGCGACGACTAAGAAGGTCGAAGAACTCTCCAGGGTCGCAGACGTCGCCTTCATTCCACAGTGCGGCTTGGCTCCCGGCTTCATCTCAATTGTCGCCAATGATCTTGCGACGCGGTTTGACACGCTGGACAGCGTTCGCATGCGGGTGGGTGCGCTGCCGCAATACCCGTCAAATGCCCTGAACTACAATCTCACCTGGAGCACCGACGGCCTGATCAACGAATATATCGAGCCCTGCGAGGCGATTGTTGAAGGCAAGTTCGTCACAGTGCCGGCCATGGAAGAGCGGGAAGAATTCTCGCTGGATGGTGTTGTCTACGAGGCGTTCAACACATCTGGTGGCCTCGGCACTCTCGCAAAGACGCTCGAGGGCCGTGTGCGTACGATGAATTACCGCACGATCCGCTATCCCGGTCATCAGGCAATCATCAAGGCGCTGCTGAACGACCTGAATCTCAAGAACCGGCGTGACGTCCTCAAGGACCTCTTCGAAAACGCTCTCCCGGCCACCATGCAGGACGTCGTTGTGATTTTCGTGACTGTCTGCGGTTGGAAGGATGGTCGCTACCTGCAGGAAACTTACGCGAACAAGGTGTATGCGGGCGTCGTCGCGGGTAAAAAGATGAGTGCCATCCAGATCACGACCGCTGCCGGAATCACGACCGTCCTTGATCTTCTTGCAGCGGGCAAACTTCCTCAGAAGGGTTTCGTCCGCCAGGAGGAAGTAGCACTCCCTGAATTCCTCAACAATCGCTTTGGTCGCGTCTGCGATCCCGAAGCTCTGCGTTTGAAGCAGACGGTGTAACAGGCACGAAGCTCACTCGCCCGATGCTACTGGTCGGGCGCATCTTCTTCCTCATACATCGACGCGATAAATGGCGATCATATGCATCCTTGCCCGCCCGCGAAATTTGATTGAATTATTGATCGCATAGTCGCGGCCACGAAGACAGCGGCCGCAAGACCGGGACGGACTTGGTTCGCCCAATGAGAGGCTCTCCGGTGAAGATATCTCATCGTCCGCCCTTAGGGCACTGCAACTTACCATCCTACGCCCTGTTGCGAAGCTTTGAATGCGCCGCGCGGCACCAGAGGCTTCACTCTGGCGGCAGAGGAACTGCGTCTCACGCAAAGCGCCATCAGCCGGCAAGTCAAGGAGCTTGAAGAGATGATTTGCGCCACGCTGTTCCGCCGGGTTGGACGGCGTGTCACAAAGGTTAACAAAGCATGGAAATGCAGTCCGCTACGGCATACCTGCGCCCACCGAAAATCCTTGCGACAGCCCCCTTTGCGACACGCCCAACCAGAATTAGCGCATCCCATTCAGCCGGCAGTCATCGCGAGCTCCGTCTGTACATAGTCAAAGCGGATCGGACCGGCTTGTCGCGCGATGCTATCTGCGCTCTTCTTGAACACGCCGAAGAGGTTTGCTAAAACCGCATCATGTTTCCGCTTCTTCTCCACCTCGGATTTCTGCTTTTCCAGTCCGTAGTCAAATTTTCCCAAAAGTAGTAAGGCGCAGTTTTTGTCGGGTCGCATGCAGAAGACCAAGGCGCCTTTATCCTCAAACTCCTGCATCAGGAATGCATCGTCAGAGGCAATACCGGAAGTTAATTCGTGGAACTGCATGAGCCTTGATCTAATTATTTCATAGTTCTCTGAGCTTTCGATAACGCCTCCTAACGCTAGATATGGCAGTCTGCTGGAACTGCGCAGCCAAACCTTTGTTCCGTCGGCTTTAAGAAACATTTCGATCTCCTACCATCCATTTCAGAAATCACGATCGTTGGATGGGCGGCGAGCGTGATCCCTGGCATGTTCCATGCCAGTTGAGAAAGGAGCTCGTCGCGAATGCGTCCATGAAATTACTCGAAATGCGGATCAATCGGCATCCATTCGATCACTTTCGAAAGCGCGTCCAGCGACGATCCGCACTTATTGTCCAGCTTGTTCAGCGCAAAGCCGAACGCTTTCTGCTCAAATACGACAACGGCCCATTCAAAACCTCCATCATTCGACAAAGGCATTGAATCCTCAATGATTCCATACGTCTACAATTATTCGCGGACGCCTCACATTACCTCTCAAACCACGCCTGTCCACCGGCGGCGAAATATTTTCGTCGCCTTGGATCATCGCTGGAGACTACGACATTTTGCCCCTTCAATAAAACCATGGCAACAAAACGCGACAGGTCCGGTCATGACAGCCATGTCTCCGTCCACAATCTCAATTTCTAGCGATCCAACTGAAAGGTGAACCACAATTCTCCTGGAGGTCATGAGGCCTCGTTTCAGTGCAGCGTGCGCGGCAACGCACGCGCCGGTTCCACATGACTTGGTCAATATCCCAGGACGCTCCCAAACGGCAAGTCGCAGCGTTAGCCCGTCGAGAACTTGGGCTGCGCCCACATTAATGCCGTCGGGAAACAGCGGATCATTCTGCACCACGGGCGCATAGTGCGCCATATCAACGTCGTCGAGTTGATCGACGAAGAAGATTGCATGCGGATTGCCAATGTTGAGTGCGACGCCGTCCTTTAGTGGTCCGCTTTGCAGGGGAAGGTGAAGTGTATCAACATAGTTGGCCAAGGGAATTCTGCGCCAGTCCATACTGATCGGCCCGAGCGTGACGCTGATCTGCATTGGTCCCACCCTGCGGCAGTGAAGGACGCCTGCTCGCGTTTCAACCTGCACCTCGTCCCCGCTGGTCTCCTCAAGGAGTAGATGTGCTACGCAGCGAGTGGCATTGCCGCATGCGCCGACTTCCTTGCCATCGGTGTTAAAGATCCTCATCGCCGCGTAGGCACCAGCCTTGGCTCCCTCGTCTGAGGCGTGCTCAATGGTGAGCAGTTGCTCGCCTCCCACACCGGTGTGGCTGTCGCAAATGCGGACGATGTCACCCTCATCGAAAGATTTTGGTCCGTCCCGCGAATCTACAATCACGAAATAGTTCTGCAGACCGTGCATCTTGATGAACGGCCAATGCCCAAGCAAGGCATTTGGTGGAGGGCGCGAAAGGAAGCTGATGTGTGTCATTTTGTTCTATCCAGCTTGATAGTGTCTGTGACTAAAGGAAACTACTTGCGTTACGGCGTCCGCGGGGCAAGCACCTCATCACAACGATCGACACATGCATTACCCAACCAAATTGAGACCATTAGCTGCTCGGGGGATCTGTGCAGCAGTGCTCAGTGTGAGGAAGTCTTCGAATGAGAACCGCGATTGGAAGGAGAGTGGCGCAGTACTGTCAGGCTGCAGCCCTGGAATGGTGTTTACCTCTAGATAGACTGGGGCACTGTCGCGATAGATAAAGTCGAACCGTACAAGCCCTTTGCAGCTCAATTGCTTATAAAGCACGAGGGCATCATTGCGGACACGTTCTGCCGCCGGTCCATGGAGTATCCTGGATTTGGGACGGATCTTCAGCTGGTCATCGAAAAAACGCCGGCCGGCTGGAATGTCGAACACTACTGCATCGCCAATAACAAACTCAGGGCCAACCTGAAAGATACCGACGGTACCGGATGCTCCTTCGATGAATTCTTCAAGACGCCATCTGGAGCGGTCACAAGGTTCAATTTGGTTAATTGCCTCCGCAGATGCAGCCTGGCCATCCAACATCTTGATTCCTAAGCTGGACCCCTCATCAATCGGTTTCAGGACCAGCACCTTCGATTGCTGAAGTTCGCGTGACCAGGTGCGCGGATCTTCCAGCGTTGTTATCAAACGGCCGTAAGGGACTGGATAGCCCCAAGCTCGAAGCAATGCGACAAAGACTTCTTTGTTCATTCCAATTGCAGAGGCTAGGACTGATGGACCGGAATATGGAACACGTAGGATGTCAAGAAATCCTTGAATCCTACCGTCTTCGCCTCCCGCGCCATAGGCAACATTTAGCACGAAGTCGCATTGGCGAACGGCACTGAGCAAGTGGTCCACCTCGTCTGGGTCCACAACTTCGACTGAACGGCATAGTTTTTGAAGGTATGGTAATAGTACATTTTTGGTTTCAAGAGAGCCTCCGCGCTCAGTTGATGAACCTCCAGCAAGAAGAACTAAATGCGACGTGGATAGAACTTCTCGTGCGGCCGAAAGTAGTTCTGCATCTTGCATTTTACTTTCCTCATTGATTGTGAACTCATATGCCGGTACCCGTCTGAGCGGCATCGCTGATGCCTTGTCCGACAACCTGCCGATTAGCATCGACACCTTTGTTCGATCGCGTCGGGGCACCCGGAAGGACTTCAAAGACCACTTCTTAGTTTAGGTGACGAGCTTTCACGACGCCGTGCTTTCCTTCCTTGGCTTCATTGATCATGCGGACACTCCAGAGCAGCAAATCCAGTTGTTAACCCCGCCCGATCTCTAGCGTTGCAACAGATATACCAACTGGCCAAAAAAGCCTCCAAACAGACGATTCGCTTATATTCAATGGCCTTAACTGAGTGCAATAGAATGCCGAGCCGAACACCATTGCCACGAATTTGACAAGCCCACGTCCGGTTGTTGACACAAGGCGTACCCGAGGAGCGGATTCGCGAGTTGGTCGATGACCTGGCTGATATTCAGCAAGCTATGGATTCCTGCTGAAAGCGAGGCATAAGTTGTATGAGGAATTCTCCCGGTTGCACAATAAGGTTTCCGACATTACGCGCACTGACTCGAGAAGTGCCGGCTTCTGATGACGATCTCTAGTGTCGGTCCCGTCGTATCCTGGCGTTCACGAGCATCATCGATCCGCAGCGGTTAACGAACTCAAACGCAACCAGACCGGCTTTCAGGTGCTGCGCAAGCGCTGGATCGCCGAACGCTTCTTAGCAACACGCCTCGCTTTCATCCGAACCGCAATGATCAAGGTCCTGGCAAGGAGGCTCGCCAGATGCGCCCTTTCTTGAGCTAGGACTCTAAGGGGCTGGCATGGAAACTGCAGCGGGGCTGGTGCAGTTAAAAACACAGGAAGGAGAATAAGCCGTGGATAATACTTGGTTCTTCGAGGAGAAGCTCGCCAACGCGGACCCCGATGTCTCCCAGCATATTGCTGCGGAAGAATCGCGCCAACGCAGTCAGATCGAATTGGTGGCTCCCAAAAACTATCTCAGCAGGGCAGCTCGTGAGGCTATGGGCTCGATGGTCGTGTTCGCGACGATCGAAGGTTATCCGGGTAAAAGGTATCACGCTGGAGTCGAGAATTTCGATGCGATTGAACGGCTAGCAATTGATCGCGCAAAGGTGATGTTTGGGGGAGGGCACGCGAACGTGCAACCTCATTCCGGTACTCAGGCAAACCAAGCGGTGTATTTTGCGGTAGTACGTCCGGGCGACACAGTTCTAAGCATGGAACTTTCAGCGGGAGGACACTTGAGCCACGGCCTCAAATCTAACTTGTCAGGCTGCTGGTTTGAAACAGTTTCATATGGAACGACCCGGGACGGTTTCATTGATTACGATGCTATGGAGCAACTTGCCCGCAAGCATCGGCCAAAGCTGATAATCGTCGGCGGGTCGTCTTACCCGAGGGCCATTGACTTCGCACGAGTTTCCCAAATTGCAAAGGAAGTCGAGGCCAAGACACTTGCAGACGTGTCGCACTTCTCCGGCCTAATCGCTGCAAAGGAATACCCGAGCCCGTTTCCTCACATAGACTTCATGACAAGTACGACCAACAAGAACCTTCGGGGCCCACGTGGAGGGATGATAGTAACTCGCGATGCGGAATTCGGACGTAAAATCGATTCAGCAGTGTTTCCCGGAATTCAGGGTGGACCACATCCCAACGTCATCGCGGCAAAGGCCGTTTGCTTTGGCGAGGCGCTTAAACCCGAATTCGCTGAATATGCAAGTCGTGTGCTGAACTGCGCGAGGAAGTTGGCTTCCGGTCTCGGTTCGCGTGGCTACCAGATTGTCACCGGAGGAACAGACACTCCCTTCGCGATGGTCGATTTGAGGAGTAAGGGGTTGACCGGCGATGTTGCTCAAAAAGCGTTGGAAGATCACGGCGTAACGACCAACCGCAATCTCGTTCCACATGATGCAGAAGCTCCCAACGTGACCTCGGGTCTTCGGATGGGAACGTCTGCGATTGCCGCTCGAGGCATGGGAGAAGCCGAGGCTTCCGGGCTAGCAGAACTCATAGCGGATGTTCTCGATCGGATTGGAGGCGTCACTCCTGGAAGCTCCGTCAAGGTTGATCCCGCAATCGCTGGAAAAGTTTCAGCCATGGCGTCAACGTTTCCACTGTACCCCAATAGTACAATGTCGCGGTGGATTTGATCCGCACACGCGGCGTTGCCTGCTCGACTTACGCGCCCAGTGGGCGTGTCGCAAAGCTATCGTCCGAACGCGTTGAGCCGAGACAGGCACTGCTCTTCGCTTTGTTAACTTTTCGAAGTCCAAAGCGGCGCGCGAGCAGATCGTTCTGATCTTTGACGGACCACGCGCCGAAAAAGCCAAATTCCCTCCGTAACCAAGTGCGGCCAAAACCTGTGCGCACGCCCATGCGATTCGGGTGGCAGCGATGTCGTTGTCACTCCATCTTCCAGCCATGGAACGTATGACCTCAGCCGCCGACGATCTCGGTGCGCTTCTCGCTTTTGCCGTAAACATAAAACACCGGCGTAAAACGGATTCTTCAGCACCGAGATGACATTGCGATATCGGATCGGCGTCCAGTCGAAAGACGTCATGCTGCGTCCGTTCGTCAGGAGTAAGACCGTATGTCCGCCTCTGACCGTGAGGTGGCTCGCCCTACACTGCGCCTCCGAGGGTTGCTCGGGCTTGCCGAGCCTATCCTCATCACAGGAGGACGAGCCGTGTCAGATTATAGAGAAGCTTTTGTCGGAATTGATGTTGCCAAGCTGAAGAATGCCATCGCGATTGCAGATGGCGGTCGGAACGGAGAGGTCCGTTATTTCGGTGAAGTCGAGGCGTCGGACGCGGGCATGCGCCGGGTGATTCAGCGCGTAGCCGCAAAGTTTGACCACGTGCATTTCTGTTATGAAGCCGGTCCCACTGGCTACGGTCTCTATCGCTTGATCCGATCGCTTGGCCACGATTGCACCGTGGTCGCGCCCTCACTGATCCCAAGGAAGCCCGGCGATCGGGTGAAGACGAACCGCCGAGATGCACTTTCGCTCGCCCGCCTGTTGCGGGCCGGCGAGCTGACCGCGGTGTGGGTTCCGGACGAAGGGCATGAGGCGATGCGCGATCTCGTCCGCGCTCGAGCGGCGGCAGTCGAGACATTGCGTGTGCACCGCCAACAGATAAGCGCCTTCATGCTCAAGCACGGTCGTATCTATCCGCGCAAGAAGGGCTGGACGATGCGTTATCTGCGCTGGCTGCAGGAGCAACAGTTTGATCACCCGGCACATCAAATCGCACTCCAGGAAATGGTCGAGGAGGTGCGCATCTCGAAGGAACGGGTCGAACGGCTGGAAGGTGTGATCGCGGAGTTCGTTGCGGCCTGGTCGCTGGCGCCGATCGTTCGTGCATTGCAGACATTACGCGGCGTCGACCTGATCGTCGCCGTGACATTCGCCACCGAAGTCGGCGATGTGCGTCGGTTCGAGAACCCACGCCAGCTCATGGGATATCCCGGCCTTGTTCCTGAAGAGCGATCAACCGGAGAGAAGGTCAGGAGGAGTGGCATCACCAAAGCAGGGAACGGAAGAGTTCGACATATGCTGGTCGAGAGCGCGTGGACTTATCGGCATCCTCCGAAGGTCGGCGCGAAGAAGCTGTACCGTCTGGAACAAGCGCCACCGAAGGTGCGGGAAATCGCATGGAAGGCGCAGACCCGGCTGACGTCGCGCTATCGAATGTTGAGCGGACGGGGTAAGCGCACGACGGTGGTTTGCACGGCGATCGCCCGCGAACTGGCCGGTTTCATGTGGGCCGTCGCAAGAGAGGCGCAGCCGTCCCCGTCGTAAATCCACCCGACGCCGCACCTTGCATCTCGCGTATGGGCGGGGGCGGAGCAACGGTAGGGGAATGCGCGTCAGCCGCTTTGTGGCCGGCAATGACCGACGCCCGCAGTAAGATAGGACCAGCCCCGGACGAATAATCGGGAATGCGGTAGCCAACCCGCGCATCAGAGCTTGATCACCGATGTCCTTCGGTTCCGCCTCCACCCATGCGCGATCAGATTGAACAGCCGACCATCTCGATCGGAGGACATCGTGCATCCAAGGTGTTGACAGCGGACGTCAGAGCGGTGTTCTCAGGCCACCGCCGTGATCGACCTCTCGGCATAGGCCCAAGGCAACAGGTCGTCGAGCTGGCTATTCGGGTGGCCGTTGACGACCCTGGTGATGACGTCCGTCCAGGTAGGCCATGGGCTCGACCCCATTAAGCTTGGCCGTTTATGCCGACCGGCGAACTATGCCGATTAATCAAGTTTTTGCCAACGTTTCCGGCACATAGCGGTAGCCTGATCGGCATAGCGTAGGGTCTCTCCGTCGCAATTGACGCGAAGGAGAGGACACATGACCGCAAGTGACTATTTGAAGCGCCGCGCACTGTATCGGAAGCTGATCCACGGTCCATATCGGGAGTTTGCGCGCGTTTACGCCACGAAGATGTCGAACGAAGGTTTGGGTCGGCATTGCACGCGGCGCTCGTTAAGCCTGTTTCGGGACCTCATGGACTGGTATGTTGGCAATGGACATCATCCGCAGGATTTAAGCGAAGCTCATGTCGATCGTTTTCTTGAGCATCGTTTCGAACACTGGAGCCCCGACACGGGCGACCGATCAGCGCTCCGACGCTTACTCTCCGCGCTACGGGAAGAGGGCTTAATACCAGCTGCCCTCCCGGTTGAGCGCACAGAGCACGAGCAGATTATCGATGTATTCGCGGCATATTTGTCGAATGAGAGAGGGCTCGCTGCCTCGGCGGTGGAAAGCCACAAGCTTCTGTCACATCGATTTCTGCGGGAGGTCTGTCCTGCCGGCGCGGACGGGTTTGCAGCGGTTACCCCGGAGGTCGCCATCGGTTATGTCGAGCGGCATGCGCTCGATGGCTCCGCCGACAGCGGCAAGGCAATGTGCGGAGTCGTGCGTGCCTTTCTGCGTTACTTGCATTTGAAGGGCTTCATTTCGGCTGCGTTGGCCGATTGCGTGCCGTCTATCCGCCCTGGCGACTTGCCAGCCTCCCAACATTCCTGCCGCCAGAGAAGGTCCAGAAGGTTCTCGATGCCTGTGACCGGACGACGGCAATGGGTCGTCGGGACTATGCGGTTCTGATGATCCTGGCCAAGCTCGGTTTGCGCGCCAGCGAAGTTGCCACCCTCAATCTTGACGATATCGACCGGCGGTCGGGTACAATCCTCGTGCACGGCAAGGGGCGGCGGCAAGCGATTATGCCGCTACGTCACGACGTCGGAACAGCGATTGTGGCTTATATCCGGCAAGGACGGCCCGCTTCCACGTGCCGGCGACTGTTCTTGCGAACACTTGCGCCGTACGTCGGTTTTGCCTCCGGCTGCGCCATCACGATGATCGCGAAGCAAGCACTCGAACGGGCAGGCATTGACGGCTGTGCCCATCACGGTGCCTATCTTTTCCGCCACAGCCTCGCGACCGACCTTTTGCGATCGGGCGCCAGCTTTGCCGAGATTGGGCTGGGATAATACAAATACGACGGTCCGGCACGACGCTTGTCGGCATTCGTCACCTTCATGGAAGCCTGCGGCGCCGACACCATCACGACTGATCTGGCGATGGAGTGGGTGACGTCGATGGGCCGACAGCCGAGCTGGTCCATCCGCCTGGCTGATGTGCGCTGCTTTGCCCAGCACCTCAGTCATTTCGATCCTCTGACGGAAGTGCCGCCGAGCGACGCTGTGCCGCCGGCACGGCGGACAAAGCCCTACATCTATAGCGACATCGAGATTCAGGCGCTTCTGGCGGCAGCCCTGTCGCTGCCGCCGGCCAATGCCCTTCGACGCTGGACGTATCACTGCCTGTTCGGACTGATAGCGGTGGCCGGACTGCGCCATTCTGAAGCGCTCGGCCTGCTCCGGGACGACGTCGATCTCGATCAGGGCGTCCTCACCATTCGAGAGACAAAGTTCGGTAAGTCACGGCTGGTCCCGCTGCATGCGACGACAATCGCCGTTCTTTCAGACTATGCCGCCCGACGTGACGCACACCTTGGTACGCCGCGCAGTCCCTATTTTTTCGTCGCCGAACAGGGCGGCAGATTACTGCATCAGTACGTGCACCGCGTGTTCTGGTGACTATCCCGGCAAATCGGATTACGGCAGGAGGGGGATCGCGATGGTCCTCGGGTTCATGATCTTCGTCACCGTTTCGCCGTCCAGACCCTGATCAACTGGCATCGCGCTGGTGAAGACGTGGAACGCGAACTGCCGGTTCTCTCGACCTTCCTCGGCCATGCCAATGTTCGCGACACCTACTGGTACCTGTCCGCCGCGCCAGAACTGATGAATCATGCCGTACGGCGACTGGATAAGCGGTGGGAGGTTCGGTCATGAGACGCACGAACGACCTGGCCGTGCTGATCGAGCGGTGGTTCACAGATCGGCTCATGAGGCATCGAGGTGTAAGTTCCAACACCATTGCCTCCTATCGCGACACTTTCAGGCTCCTGTTTGCGTTCGCACAGACGCGCCTTGGGAGATCCCCATCTCAATTGACGCTGCGGGATTTGGACGCGCCTTTCATCTGCGCATTCCTGGAAGACCTTGAGACGCAGAGAGCCGCCTCGGTGAGGACCCGGAATCTCCGCCTCACAGCCATTCGATCTTTCTTCCGATATGCAGCGTTCGAGGAGCCGGCACATAGCGCCCACATTCAGCGTGTGCTCGCGATCCCCCGCAAGCGATGCGACAAGCGGCAGGTTCAGTTTCTAACCAGGCCCGAGATTGAAGCGATCCTGGACTGCACGGATCGAAGCACGTGGCTGGGACGCCGCGATTACACCCTGCTATTGCTGGCTGCGCAAACGGGGCTGCGGGTCTCGGAGATCATCGACCTTGACCGAGACTCGGTAACGCTCGGCCAGGGCGCGCATGTGCGATGCGTTGGAAAGGGCCGCAAAGAGCGATGTACGCCGCCCACAAAGATTGCAAAGCAAGCCCTCCGTTGTTGGCTCAAGGAAGCAGGGAGGCGAGGCGCGACGGCTCTCTTTCCGAACATGCGCGGTGGCAAGCTCAGCGCCGACGGTGTGCAGGCCCTTCTGAACAAATATGTCGCCAAAGCGCGCCAGCACTGCGCCTCCCTTCGCTCAAAGCGGGTATCGCCCCCATGTCTTACGGCACTATCCACCCCGGCCGACTATGTCGGGTAGCTAGAGTTCGATAAAAGATTTCAATGCTTTATAGATAGCGTGTAGAGATAGTTCGTAGCCCTTCCAGCAATTGGGAAGGGAGCGAAGAATGAAGTATTTCGTCAATGCTGATTTTGCGCGCTGTCGCGGCCGCCAGAGGGCCCGGTGGCGACTTACATTATTCCGTTTGCCGAATGGCTCGGTGATCGAGGCTACGGTCTTGTTTCCATGAGGAACCAGGTGCTGATGGCTGCAGGCTTCAGCAGTTGGCTTCGGCAAGAGGGGATTGCGCTCAGCGACATAAATGGAGAGCATCCTGAACGTTATTTGCTGGACCGAGCGCAGCGGCCAAAGCTTGGAGATGACGCCGCTCTTCGACATCTGCCAATGACACGCCATACATCACGACGGAACTGGCCCTTGCCTGGGCTCAGCGACCGTCGCGAGCGCAGCCTTCGCATTGGGCGAACCGGCTGGGCTACGTCCGCGAATTCGCCCGTTATCGGGCTGCCGCCGATCCGCGAACTCAGATTCCTCCAGAGGGTTTGCTTCCCTTTCGCCCAACGCGAGCACGACCGCATTTCTATTCAAGGGGAGACATTCAACGCCTCCTGTCGGCCGCGCTGGAGATGCCGTGCCGATATACCCGCTGCAGGCTCAGGCCATGGACATATTATTGCCTGTTCGGATTGTTGAGCGTTTCCGGCCTGCGGATCGGCGAGGCCCGCAACCTCAAGGTTTCGGACATTGATTTCGATGCCGCGGTGCTGACGATCCGCGGCACGAAGTTCGGAAGTCCCGTCTTGTGCCGATGACGTGCGCAGTGCTCCGGGATTATCTCAAACGCCGACGACAGCATTGTGCAGCGCAGGCGGCACCTCCCTATTTATTCACTTCGCAACTTGGCAATCGTTTGATGTCGGCGACATTCACCGAACATTCTATGCTCTGTCTCGCCAGATCGGCCTGCGCGGCGCAACTGACAGCCATGGTCCGCGGCTGCATGACATGCGGCATGTGTTCGCGACGAACACGCTGGTGCGCTGGTACGAAGCCGAGCAAGATCCCGAGCGGCTCCTGCCCATTCTGTCCACCTATCTCGGTCATGTCCACGTGGCCGATACCCAATGGTACCTCACCGGTTCACCCGAGCTGATGCAAGAAGCAATGCGCCGCCTTGAACGTCACTGGGAGGATCGGACATGACCACGCATGCCAGCCTGGCGCCACTCCTAGAGCGCTTTTTCATCCAACGCCTGATGCAACAGCGGCAGGCAAGCCCCCATACGATCAGTTCCTATCGCGATACATTTCGGCAATTGTTGAAGTTCGCAGAGCGAACATTGCACAAGCCGCCCTCTCGCCTGAACTTCGAGGAAATCGACGCGCCGCTGATCGTTGCCTTCCTTGATGACCTGGAGAACCGCCAGGGTATCAGCGTCCGCAGCCGCAATTTACGTCTCACGGCGATTCACTCTTTCTTTCGCTATGCGGCTTTCGAGGTACCCGAGCATTCCGCCCAAATTCAACGCGCGCTTCTTCCCAGCAAGCGCTTCACTCGAACCATGGTCAATTTCCTCACCCGTCCGGAGGTCGATGCCTTGCTGGCCGCACCGGACCGGTCGACCTGGTCCGGACGCCGTGACCACACGTTCCTCCTGGTCGCCGAGCAGACCGGATTGCGGCTATCGGAGATCACCGGTCTCAAGCGCGACGATCTCTTCTTCGGCACGGGGGCCCACCTGCGCGTCATTGGTAAAGGGCGCAAGGAACGCTGTACCCCGTTCGCCAAGTCTACGACCGCGGTCTTGAGAAATTGGCTGAAAGAGCCACAGCGCGGAGACCAAGATATCCTGTTTCTCAGCGCCAGAGGTGAGCGGCGTAACCATCCGGCAAAGGCCGCAGTCGAGGCTTCGGCGTGGTTCGCGAGAGCTAGCTTGCCTTAGGATCCGAAATGCCGACAGCAGACCTGAGCGAATGCCCTTGGGTTAGATTCTCAAACGCGATGGGCCGCCTCCAGCCCCTTCGAGCTTTTGCCACGTCCGGCGCCCACCCTGCCACCCGCCAAGCCTGAGTACCTTCTGAGCTCCCGATGGCCCGTCCGGGGCCGGAAGTGGCGGATATCTTCCGCCGCTACGGCGAGGCCTATCGTGCCCAGCACACATCGCTGTCGACCGCTCAGCGCCGTGTCATGACGGCGATCGAGTTGTGCCGGACCGCCGCGCTCGGTGGGCACGTCGAAGCGTGCGATCAATGCGGCCACCGGCGCATCGCCTTCAACAGCTGCTGCGACAGGCATTGCCCCCGCTGCCAATCGCTCGCCCGTGCGCAATGGCTGGAGGATCGTCGCGCCGAGCTGCTCGACACACAGTACTTTCACGTCGTCTTCACACTGCCGGAGGCCATTGCCGCGATCGCTTACCAGAACAAGGCGCTCGTCTACGGTCTGCTTTTCCGTGCCACCGCCGAGACGCTGCGCACCATCGCCGCCGATCCCAAACATCTCGGCGCCGAGATCGGCTTCTTCGCCGTGCTGCACACCTGGGGGCAAAATCTGCTGCACCATCCGCACCTGCACTGCGTCGTGCCGGGGGGCGGGTTCTCGCCGGACGGCATGCGATGGATCGCCTACAAGCCGGGCTTCTTCCTGCCGGTACGCGTGCTCTCGCGCCTGTTCCGACGCTTGTTCCTGGAGTTCCTGGAGAAAGCCTTCGACGCCGGCAAGCTGCAGTTCTTCTCCGACTTACGAGCGCTGAGCGAACGCAACGCCTTCCGGCGCTATCTGGCGCCGCTGCGAAAGGCCGACTGGGTGGTCTACGCCAAGCCGCCCTTCGCCGGACCCGAACAGGTGCTCGATTACGTCGGCCGCTACACGCACCGCGTCGCCATATCCAACAACCGCCTCGTCGATATCGCGGATGGCGCGGTGCGCTTCCGCTGGAAGGATTATCGGCACGGCGACCGGCAAAAGGTCATGACCGTCTCGACCGACGAATTCATCCGCCGCTTTCTGTTACACGTCCTGCCCGAGGGCTTCCACCGGATCCGCTATTACGGCTTCCTCGGCAATCGCTATCGCGAACAGAAACTTGCCCTTTGCCGCGACCTGCTCGGTATGGCGGTGCCAGAGCCATCACAGAGCCGAGCCTCGAAGGACTACCGCGATCGCTACGAGGAACTTACCGGGTGTTCCCTCAGGCAATGCCCGGCCTTTCGTCAAGGGCAGATGATCACCATCGAAACCTTCGACGGCGTCACCGGACCGCCGCGATACTGGGATACGTCATGAAAGAAGCGCACCGCTTTCATCGTCACCGTCGCACCGTTCCGCCGGAAACCGGTCGGGCCCTGCGAAGGTGCGTGCCGTCGCGCCTACCAGTTCCTTCCGCCAGGTCGCGATGGCATTCTTTACCCTTGTCGAGTTCGAAATCGGCGTTGCTTCCGTCCCGTGCACCCCGCGGCGGCGCAGGTCAATACCGCCCCTGCGACGCCCTTCCTTGGAGCCGCACCATTCAATACCCATAGAACCAGAATCGCGCCGGCGGCTTAGCCCAACACGTTTTAGCTCACCGTCGCTATCGGCCTCGGTCTGCCTCTCATCGTCGATATCAGCGACGCTAAGCTAAAAACCCTCTGCATTATGTGCCCGGCGAGATTATGTGGCGGAGCCGTCCCGGCGTCAGCCGAGGCCTGCCAAATCTGGAATTCTCCGCCACATAATATTCAGATACTGTTCAGTAGTTGCAGCACGGCGTCATTTGGTCGGAAACGGACGCCAAGATCGCCGGCGACTCCAGCTTTCTCGAGACCTTTGCGCATCATCTCGACATCGGCGGCGGCATAGCGATGGGTTGTGGCGACCTGTGCGTGCCCGAGCCAGGCTTGGATCGTCAAAAGGTCCACGCCCGACTGGAGAAGCTTCATCGCCAGTGAGTGTCGGAAGATGTGGGGCGATATACGCTTTTGGGCCAAGGCCGGCCTGATGGTCACAGCCTGGGCCGCCGCACGCCGCACGATATGGGTTGCTCCGAAGCGCGTCAGGCGCTTGTTGCGGGCAACGAATATCGGTCGAGGCTCGTGGTTTGCGATTCCATGCTCGGCCAACAAGGCCGTCAGTGCTCTCGCCAGATCTTGAGGTATGGGGATGACACGGTCTCTGCGCCCTTTGCCGCGCAACAGCACTTGCGGGTGCGACCGCTCCAACTGAAGAGCGTTTGCGTTGACGCCGGTAGCTTCGGAGACCCGCGCGCCGGTTCGGGCCAAGAACAGTAGAAACGTACGGTCACGCCGACCACGCGACGTCCTTGGATTGGGCGCCGCAATGAGGGCGTCCACTTCGGCCTTGGTGAGGTGGTGCATCACCTCGATGTGCGCCCGTTTTAAGGGAATCGTCAGCACGCGTGGGGCGACACCGAAGGATGCCGGGTCGGCGGCTGCGACATGGTGGAAGAAAGATCGAATTGCTGCAAGGCGGGCATTGCGCGTGGCGACGGAGTTGTTCCGCTTCTCTTCGAGTTCGTCGAGAAAGGCGAGAACGAGGTCTCGATCGAGATCTTCGAGCGCCAACGCCGCCGGCTTCTTTCGCAGCCGGGCGGCGGCAAAGAGGATCAGCATGCGCAAGGCGTCGCGATAACTGGCCACGGTCGCGGGAGTGGCGTTGCGCTGTTTGGTCAGGCGCCGGCGAAAGTAAGACTCCAGGAGTGGCGCCAGGAGTAGGTGTTCACTCATGATGCGGCTCCATCGCGGAAGGCGCGCTCCGCCGCCATGGCGAGAAGATCCACCGAGCCAGTGAGGTAGTAGGCTGTGTCGCTGTAGCTGGCGTGGCCGAGATAGGTGGCGAGCAACGGGAGCAGCGCCTGGACGTTGGCGCGCTGTTGATGCCAAAGGCCCAGGCGGGTCACGGCAAACCGGTGCCTCAGATCGTGCGGTCGCAACGGTTTGCCGTCATCAAGGGCGGCGATCTTGCGGACCTGAGCAAATCCGCTCTGTAAGCCAGTCGCCGAGAGGCGGTTTCCACGAGAGCTGAGGAAAAAGGCCTGGTCCTTGGGACTGGGAAAAGCGGCATCGCGCTCACGGGCATAGCGACGAAGCGCTGTTTGGGTCGTCGTGTGAACCGGCACGAGACGATCCTTGCGGAACTTCGTCTTCCGCACGAGGAGAACTCCGTTGGTTAGATCGACGTCGGAACGATCAAGCCTGACCACTTCGCCCGATCTCAGTCCCGAGCTTGCTAACAGTCCGATCAGCGTCGCCATCGTCCGCCCTCTGAGAGGGATATCTGGAGAAATGCGGGCGCACGCGTCGATGAGCGATGCCAACTCTGCCTCGCTGAGGATACGTGGCGGCGGAATCGCCCTGGATCTAGGGAAGGCTCTGCCCTCTAAGGCTTGGGTTTGAGCGTCATAGACGGCGAGATACTCGTAGAACCGGCGGAGGACGCCGTGACGAGTGGCGCGGCTGTTGGCGGCGCCGCCGAACGACAGGACGAAGTCCAGCGCCATCGTCCGGGTGGCGGGCGCATCGAATTGAGCGCGTTCAACGTAGCGGACAAAAGCCCGCAACGTGCCGGCTTGTTTGCTGAAGGCATAGCCGAGCGAGTGGCGCAGTTCAATGTAACACTCAGCCTTCTCGCCGAGGAATACGGCAAAGGCGGTCATGCAGCGCCTCCCGGAAAGGGGAGTGCGACCTCGGCGAGCTGCGAGGTCGTAACCTTTACGTAAAGCGCCGTTGTGTTGATGCTCCGGTGATCAAGAAGATCGGCGACCTCGTTGATTGGCCTTCGCTGCCCAACAAGCTGGGTGGCGAGGCTGTGGCGCAGGAGATGTACACCTGCGACCCGCCCGAGTTCGACCCCGCCATGCCGCAATCGCTTCCGCACGATCCTTGAAACAGGCGCCGCAAACTTGAACGGTGCCACCGGCGGCGTGAACGACAGGAACAGAAACGGACTAGCCACTTTCGGTCTAGCGCGCAGGATGTAATCGGCGAGTGCGGCGCCGGTCTCTTCAAGGAGTGGCACTACCCGATCACGCTTGCCCTTGGTGCGCCGGACAAAAACCTCGCCAGTACGCCAGTCGACATCCCGCAGCCGAATGGCGCGTAACTCGCCGTTGCGAATGCCCGTGGTGGCGAGCAGCAGCAGGACGGCTCGATCGCGGATATCGACCGGCGTCGTTGCGCCGATCGCATCGACTGCGCGCCGAACGTCACCCCATGCAAGGCGCGGCGGCAGATGCGCCAAACGCCAATAAGGCGTCCTCGGGACGATGCGGGCGAGATCTTAGTGATGGTGGCCAGCCCAACATAAGAACCGAAGAAACGTTCGAATGTGAGAAGTCGCTGCCGTGCGGGTGCCGGAGGTCGCCGATAGCGACAGCCGATGCTCGACAGCAGCGAGCACGTGCTCAGCTGTCAACGCCTCAAGATTTTGGCCGGGGTGGCGATGGCGGAACCAATCCAGAAAGCGGCGGCCGCCCAGAAGAACACCTTCGCGGGTCTTCGGCTCCAGGCCCCGTATCGTGCGCAGATAGTCCGAAAACGAGGCCAGAAGCAGAGCATCCGGGTCAGCCTCTTCACTTAGAACGGAAATAATGAACCGCTCCGGAGCCACTCCTCGTGCGTGTTCCAGAGCCGATACGGCCCCGATGCGCGGGGTATCCGTAGTAAACGTGCCCAAATAGCGGTCGATGACATCTTGATGGATCGGCATCGGACCACAGCGCGCTTGAGCACCCCACGATACGAGAAATAGAACTCGAGCATGTTGTCCCTCCGGAATAGCGGCGCGCGGGGGGATCCCGCAACCATCCAAGAGGCACGAAATATTATGTGGCGGAGAATTCCAGATCTGGCAGGCCTCGGCTGACGCCGGGACGGCTCCGCCACATAATCTCGCCCGACACATAACATCGGATCGCGCTTCAACGTCTCCTGCACCATCCGCGACAGACCGGGAAAGCCCCTGCGCATATCCGTATAGCCAGTGGCCAGCCACACCTTCACACCGCTCGGCACCGGGATCATCGCCGCTCCAGCACATCGAGAATCCGGGCCAGGGCTTCCGTATCGACGTCGCTCTCGACCCGGAGACGACGACCGCCGCCAAGCTCGATCATCACCATGCTTGCCTTCTTGCGCGGCCGGGAGACCGGCGGCGGCTCGGGTGGGACCGCTGGCCCTGGCAGCGCTTCGACGACCTCCACCGGACGAGCTGCGGGATGGACGGCGCGGAGATCTGGCAGAGTTCCTTACGCCAGCGGAAAAGCTGGCTCACATGGATTCCCGCCGAGCGCGCGATCTCCGAAACATTGGCCGTCGGCTCGAGCGTCGCCGCGACCAACCGCTCCTTCTCCTCTCGAGACCAGCGTCGACGCCGCTCGACCGATGTAATCACCTCAACAAGCTGCTTTGTCATAGGACTAACCCTAGTGTTTGCACTAGGACTTGCAGCCTTCAGGCCACCTCAGCAAGGCGGCCGTCACCGTGGGGATACTGAGCGGCTGAGCGTTCATGGCGTTCAGTACAGGCCGGCATCGATCGCGCCGTCATCGCCCTATGACTCGGTCATGAATCGGTCGAGACGACACAAATCTACCTCGAGGCGACGTTGGCGATGAAACAGGCGGCGTTGGCAAAGACGTCCCCATATGCCGGTAAGTCGTCCCGCTTCCGGCCCGGGTCAATTCTTCGATTCGCTTGACAGTTCGTTACCGTATTCCCGACTGTTGGTCCGGGACGCTGTCATATTGTCGAGTTTGTTCAGGCCGCGACATGGCTGTGCACGACCATACTTCCGATTGACTCTCTAAGCCACTGAATATCATGGAGGGACCAGCCCAATGGGTATTTGCGCAGTTGGCACAACTCTTGAAGCGATCTCATTGCCAAGCGGAGGAGCCGCTGACTAATGCCCATCTCGCGGGTGGACGAGGTTTATACGTTCGATTTCGACTAAAGCAGCCACATTGGCACGAGTCTTGAATCTTCCAATCGCGAGGCGGCGGAGTTGCTGAGCAGCATTTATGTCGCGGAACCGCAATTCATGGAACGAGGAAGAATGGAACATGTCAGGCGCTACGTCAGATCGCGTAACAGAAAGAGAACATCGGCGAGTCCACCACCTCGCGAATTTCGTCGCCGCATGACAGAAGATCCTCATCGTAGCTGTGACCATAGCAAACTTTGGCGTGGTGTCGAGCGTACTCTTGGGTTGAAGCGGCTTGTAGGCCAACGCAACGTTGCTACTAAAACAATCGCAAAATGGTGCTCCAACGGAGGTCTGACATGCTAACCACGAACGCAACAGACAATCGCAATAACGCTTGGGATGACTGGCGTTGGCAACTTGCCAACAGCGTCACTACCATCGAGGCGCTTAAGCAACATATAAACGTTAGCCCTGAAGAAGAAGAGACCTTCCACCTGGTGAGCGAGCGGTATAGCTTCCGGGTGACGCCTTATTACCTCTCCCTCATAAACGAAGAGGATCGAAACGATCCAGTTCGCCTACAAGCTGTCCCTGATATCCAAGAGCTTGAAGATATCTTCCATATTGAGCAGCTCCCCTCATTCCACCGATCAGCAGTTGATTCCGAAAACCCTCTTTGGAAGGAGGGGAAGACCGACGTCAGTTGCATCGTTCACAGGTACCCCGACCGCGTACTGTTCCATGTTACCAACTTCTGTGCCACCTACTGCAGGCACTGCTCGCGCAAGGTTCACGCCGGGCAGGATTCAATCGTCACTGATCGAGCTCTAATAGACAGGGGCATAGCGTACATTGCCGAGCGGCCGGAGATTCGTGACGTACTGTTAAGCGGAGGTGATCCGCTGACCGTTGCCGACACTAAACTAGAATACGTACTGTCACGGCTCAGGCAACTTCAGCACGTTCAGATCATTCGAATCGGCACCCGAACACCCGTGACGATGCCACAACGGATCACGCCGGAGTTCTGCCAAATGGTCAAAAAGTACCATCCCGTCTGGGTCAACACTCATTTTAATCACCCCAACGAGATCACGCCAGAAGCGAAAATTGCCATCGAACGGCTACTCGAAGCGGGAGTGCCGGTCGGCAATCAGTCTGTGCTCTTGAAAGGCATCAACGACTCTGTCGAGGTTATGAAAGAGCTGGTCCACAAACTCCTTATTGCACGTGTGCGACCATACTATTTGTACCACGCCGACTTGGTGCGGGGCGCTGAGCACTTCAGAACATCGATTGATGTTGGCATGCACATTATTGAGAATTTGCGTGGGCACACAACAGGCTTTGCCGTGCCGCAATATGTAATTTGCACTCCGCTCGGCAAAACACCACTCAATCCCAATTACGTGGTGGGGACTGGACCCGGCTACGTCGTTCTTCGCAACTATGAGTGGAGAACCTGGAGAGACCCGGACAGACTGGATCTTATCTAAGGGCTTCAAGAAGCACAGCAATGGAGCGCTCGGATTCGCTCCGTTAATTGGAAAAAAGGACAAGAATTGGTCTTTGGTATCGAGCGTTCGTGGCGATCGGCGGATCGCCCCATATCGAAGCCGTCTGTAATGCCTCTGGAACTGCCGGGCTGGACCGAAAAACTGTCCAATGGTCAGCAACAGTTCCGCGTCGACTTAGGAGCGAACATATGAGTGAACTCGATAGAGTCCGGACGACACTTAAAGCTAGTCAACAGCGAACCTTCCCGCGGCAGATACAGGAGTTCGGCCTAGATCTAATCCTACGAGAAGGCGTTTTTCCTCCCGAAGATTTCCCGAGTTGGCGTTGGTTTAGCGAGAACTTCCCCCCATTTGCTGGAAAGACGATCTTGGAAATCGGCTGCGGTTTCGGTCTCCCTGGCCTCTTGTTGGCAAAGAATGGTGCGCTGTCGTTGTTAGCCTGCGATATCAATTCAAGGGCTGTCGCAAACACGTTGGAGAACGCCGTAAGAAACGGTATTAAGAACGTCGAAGTGATCGAAAGCGATATCTTCAGTAACATTCCTCTTGGTAGGAAGTTTGACATTATTTTTTGGAACTACCCTTGGAACTTCGCTCCAGAACATTTTGAATTTATGCATGAGCTCGAGCGTGGAGCAGTTGATCCTGGTTACGGCCTGCTCGAGAGATTTCTCTCGGAAGGCAGAGAATTTCTTACCGAAATAGGCCAAATCCTTTTAGGATTCGGCACTAACGCCCGTGACGATCTCCTCGAACGAATCATAGCTGCGAATGATCTTGAATCGGTGATGCTGAGGTCGGGCACGTACCCCAATGTCAACTTCGCTTATAGGCTGTTCTCAATACGATGTAAGGGGACAAACGGACCGCCCAAGCGTCAACCACGTGCGGTCAACCGCCGTGCCCTCCCCGGTAACCGTGATTGATCGACCGAAGAGGAAAGGAACATGTCAAGTCTGCGTCAGACCGCGTGCTACGGAAACACGGACGTCGGCAAGAGTGGCAATACGTTCCGGCTCGTGCCGCGCCGACCTCGCGCGTATCCCACTGCTGCCGTTGCCGCGATGGCTGTTTCCACTCCGTACTCCCGTCGGACTAGGCGCGGAACGCCCCGGTTAGTCCACCTGCAATTAATGTTCAGAGTCCAATTTCAAGTCGATCCCTGCAACTCACTCCAAAAGGTAATCGTATGCAAGTAGCGCTCATCTATGGCGGCCGGTCCGTGGAGCACGACTGGTCGATCGCGATTTACAATCACTTCGCTGAAGTCCTCAACAATGCTCGAGATTCAGATGTTTCACCGGCGTTCGTCTACTACATCAGCCGAACCGGCGACCTCCTCAGGCTTGCACTGGAGGGGGGTCGCCTTCCGAAGCACCCCGAATTCACAGCTCGCGCCGAAACCCACGCGCTTGCGTCTCTTGCTCAGTTCCTTAGAAGCGACGGCGTATTCGTCTTCTCACTTCTTCAGGGTCAGGACGGAGAGGATGGCCAAATCCAGGCTCTTGCGCAGTTCTACGACATTCCCGGCAGCTTTGGCGACAAGATTGCGGCCATGCTCGCAACAGATAAGTATCTACAAGGCGTAGTAGCCAATCGGCTTTGCCCCGAGTTGACCCCCATTCCAACGGTCCACGTCGTCCAACGCAATCTCGAACCGGGTTTCGCAGAGGCCCTACGGCGTCTTGCTGGTCCGTGCGTACTAAAACCGAACACTCTCGGAGGGTCCTTCCTCACCGAGTACACGGACGAGCTTTCGGCGGACCGCCTCCATTCCTATTCCGAACGGGTTGCTCTGCATGACCCCTCGTTCTTGGTTCAAGAGCGAATAGTTGGGACAGAGTACACGTGCGGCGTTTTGATTGATCGCCATGAGGTCATGGCGCTGCCGGTTGCACGCATCAACAATCCCTCGGGCTTCCTTGGCTATGATCAGAAGACGAAGAAAGGCTACTCTGTTGACTTCCTTGATGTGGAGGACACCGTTCAAACCCGTCTCTCCTCAATTTCCAAACGGATTGCTCGGGAGTTCAGGGTCCATACATTCGGCCGCCTAGACTTCATCGTTGACGAGCAGCAACGTGTTCACTTCCTCGAACTAAACTTGATTCCGGGCCTAACGGCGGAAGCCATCTTTCCCAAGATGCTCACAAAAGCCGGCTTTGACCTGTGTCACCTCATTCGAATGGCTGCCGCCAATGAGATGGGTGAACGGCGCCGAGAAGAGATTCGTAAGATCGAGGCGAGCCGCATCCGTGTGCCCTGGGGACGTTCAACGGTAGTGGAGGCGGAAACTGCTTGCAAACAGTCATCATAGGCGCCGCGCGTACCCAGACGTGGCATTATCTTGAAGCGCATTTCCCGCGCTGACAGGTCGAGATTAGCAATCGGTGCAGAAGCTGAGTTTGGTTAGGCAATCTTGGTGACTGCTACGGTACCAGGGAGATCATCTTTGTTTCTTAAAGCGGACGGAACTGAAGTATGGCTGCGGAGCTCAAGGAGGTTGGCGTATCTGTCCCTTGCTGGCGAAATTGAAACATCAGAGGAGTATTCCACAATCCGATCAAGGCTGTGCCGAGCCTATGAGTTGCTTCCGAAGTTGCCTCCGACGACGCGTTGCTGATCCGAGAACTCGAGGACAGCGGCGCGGCGTTAGTCTTCTGCGCCCGACCCGACAAGAATTGCGCCTTGCTGCTCTTAGGAAAATTTGTCCCGTCCAGAGAAAGACGAAAAACCGGTACGGTGCTTGAGAAGCTCGTCAAAGTGGTAGGGGGTTGTACTGATGAAATTTGCCTACGAGCCGGCGTGACCATCCGCTTCGAGGTCGTGCAACCGGAGCTCGCAACGGGAGACTTCGATTTGCAGTAACATTGAGGCCAATATCCAACGCAAGATTCCGCGGTCGAGGTAAGGAGCAAGAGGATGGTCGAGAGCAGCAACAAAAGTGGCGGCCAGCAAAGCTCCCTCAGGACGTTCAATAATCCGCAGATCGATGAGCGGCTCTATTTGGGAACGATCGAGAAAGGAATGTTAGTCCTTAATGCGTTTTGTGCCAATCCAAGACCAATGACTCTAGCAGAGGTCACAGAGGCGTCTGGGTTGAACAAGAGCGCGGCTCAGCGCGTGCTTTATACGTTGCACGCACTGCGTTATTTAACCCAGAGCGAGACCACGCGGCAGTATGCCCTCTCGACGCGTGCGATGGACCTTGGGAATGCTTATCTGCGAAGCAATCCTTTGGTGGAAGCAACATTTCCGTTATTGCTGGAGGCGAACAGGCAATCCCAGGAGACGGTCAATCTCACAGAGCTGGACGGCACAGACATCGTGTTTATCTCACGCGTACCTAGCCGGAGAATCATGAGTTCTTACGTCACTGTCGGTACTCGTCTACCTGCGTTCGCAACGGCGCCAGGCCGCGCGATTCTAGCTTATCTCGATTGGAAGATAGCAGAGCAGACCTTCGAGACCTCAGACGTGTCCGCAATTAAACGGCGTGGGATAACGGATCCAAGTGCATTGCGCACGGAACTGAAAAAAATATTCGCGAAGGGCTTTGCTGTAGCCAATCAGGAAGCGATCCCTGGGGACATTTCAACGGCGGCACCGGTCTTTGGCTACAACAATGAAGTGGTAGCCGCTGTTAACATCGCGGCATCTGCCGCGAGGTGGACCATTCAGACAGTCGAGGCGGAACTCAGCCCCATCGCTGTTGAGACAGCGCGGCAACTGTCCAAGATTGCTCTGCAATATCGGCGGCCGTGATTGACCTTGCCCCCATATGTGGAACGGCCCGCATGGCAAGAGCTTTTTCAGTCGATTTCATACATTGGAACGGTGCGGTCATATGTCCGGCCTTTGCGCGCGGCACATGGCCGCTGGCCTTGATGAGATCCGCGAACGAGGAGCTGAATCAAGTTTACGCGCTTGAGCGCATTGGGGGCAGTAGCTTCACTCGTGTCGGGATTTCGTCCCATGGGTTCATCGCCTGTTATTGCACCTTGCCCTCTGCCAGCTTGCGCCGGTCAGATCGTTTGGCGGTCACTGCGTCCATCAGACAGCGACCGCGGTAATCGCCAGTGGAGCGGCGCGCCGATAAGTCCCGCCCTGGTTCAGAAGCGCCCAGATGATCCGAGCCGTCTTGTTGGCCTGCGCGACCGCCGCAACCTTGAAGGGCCTTCTGGCGAGAAGCGCCTTCAACCACGGCCGCGTCCGAGCGTCATTTCGGGCAACCCGCAAGACGGCGGTTGCCCCGACGACGAGGAGAGCGCGAAGTTCCGGATTTCCCATCTTCGATATTCGTCCCAGTCGCTCCTTGCCTCCGCTTGAATGAGACCGCGGTGTCAATCCGAGCCAGGCGGCAAAGTGGCGAGCCGACTTGAACCCGCCGGGATCGGCACAAGCGCCTTGATTGTCGCCGCCGTAATAGCGCCTACGCCAGGAATCGTGGTCACGAGCTAGGCTTGGACGCTACCGACCGCCCGACCATTTGATGCGCTTCCTCGAAGCCCTCTGATTATGTCAAGTGCACCGAGGCGGATTTTCGAATGGTGGGGCGCCAAAGACTTCGACCCGAACAATGCTGCTTTCGCCGACCTCAACAGAGCCGTCGAAAACCTGGCCACAAAATGGGCGCGTAGATCACGCCGGAAAACCTGACAGCCCGCTACGCCAGGCGCGCCTCTGCGAACCGCACCTCATCACTATAGAACGACTTGCCGTAACCCGCGCGTACAGATGCCGCGTGGCTGCTCGGATTCTTACGCAGCTTCTTCAGCTTGGCGTTCTCTTCTTCGAGAGCCTTCAGGCGCTTCGCCTCGGAAACCTCCATGCCGCCGAATTTGGCTTTCCAGTTGTAAAAGGTCGCGTCCGAAATCCCGTGCTTGCGGCAGAGCTCGGCCACCTTCGCACCGGCCTCCTGCTCCTGCAGCACCGCAATAATCTGCTCTTCCGTAAATCTCTGCTTCTTCATGCGTCCGTCCTTCAATAGGCCGGACACTAATCCAATTCTGGAGGAAATTACCCGTGGCAGGTCACCCCGAACGTCACCCTTTCGAAAACGCCCCGGCCTGATCCGGTTTGGGTTTTCATCAAGGATCGATCTCCACCGCGTAATATAAGTCGACTCTACGACATGCACTGAAACGCGCGCTTACGTTTGAATCAGAACTGTGCTGATTTGCAAAGCCACACCGTTTAATCAGGCAGGGAACTGCTCTGACGGATCAGCACCGTTCGCAGTAACGCCATTCGACACTTCCCGTCAGGTTTGTGGAGTTGGCGACGCGGCTTGTTGAACCAATCTTTTTGTTGCCCACGGCCAAATAACTGAAAAGCAATCACAAAACTCTTTCCTACCCGATCAGGCAAACTGGCACGAGTTTTGAAGCTGCTTATTGCAAGCTGGGGAAAGCTGCCGGTGACGGCATTCATCTTGCGGGTAATCACGATGGAACGGAACAAAAGAAGGAAAGCAACACATGTCAGGTTTGCGTCAGATCGCCTTTTACGGAAGGGGGCAGTTCACCACCGCCCGAATACGCCCGGCGCCTTGTCGGCCTCGCTCAGACAGGCGTACAGCGTACAGCACACAACGGAGATCATAGTCAAGTGGCAATAAGAGCGCTCATCATGGTTGAAGCAGAGCCAACAGGTACTGGTCTGCTCTTCGTCCAAGCTGCCCAGCGTCTTGGTCTTCATCCAATTAAACTGTCGGCTAGCCCAACTCGTGACAACTACTCGGAAACCATTGAGACCATCCATATCGATACAAACAATCTGGATGTGTTGATTCGCGAATGTTCCCGGCTGCGCAAGACCTATGACATTGCTGGAATTACGAGTCCCAACGAAGTAGTCTATGCGACAGTGGGCAAGCTCTGCGAGCATTTTGATCTACCGGGACCGAGCCCCGCATCCGTCGAACGATGTTGCGACAAATTTGCTCAACGTCAGCTTCTCGCGGAGGCCGGCATTCCAGTCCCTGCTTATCGCTTGGCAGCGAACACCAGCGAGGTAGAACGCGCTGCCGCGGACATCGGCCTGCCCGTGATTGTTAAGCCAGCCGTAGGCCGCGGCAGCAGCGGTGTTCGATTGTGCAGCAACTTCGATGAGTTGGCCGAACATGCGACCTCTCTGTTGGGCTGGCAGTCTTTGCCGAGGATACTGGTCGAAGAATTCGCACGGGGCCCCTATTATAGCGTTGAGATAATGGGGAATGAGGTCATTGGAATTGGCACCGGTGACTTCGGGCCCCCGCCGCATTTCGTCTATCGTGAATTCACCTATCCGGCCGTGCTGACTGATGACAAGCATGAACGTATCGCCGACGTTTCGCTGGGCTGTTTACGAGCTCTAGGTCTTGGCTGGGGGCCAAAGAACATCGAACTCCGGTGGACGGAGCTTGGTCCACTGGTCATTGAGGTCAATCCGCGTCTTGCGGGCTCGCCAACTCCTGAACTCGTTCAGTTGGCTTACGGTGTCGATCTAGCCACCGAACACATCAAGCTTGTCATCGGAGGCGAACAGAACCTTCGCAGAAGGTATTCGCAAGCTGCTGCCGTGCGGTTCCTAGTTCCCGATCGCGATGGCACCCTCAATTGGATCGATGGCGACAGTCGGGCGGCTGCTGTGTCCGGTGTCGCTGAGGTAAAATTCTACATTGAACCCAAGACGTCGATCGTCAGGAAGGGGGATTATCGAGACTCAATTGGACATGTCATTGCCGCTTCACCGAACAATGCCCAGACCATGGCCGCGCTTAATCATGCCGTCGAGGCAATCCATTGGTCGATTACTCCATTTCCGACGACTTGCAAACCGGAAGATTCTGTTGCGAATTCCGATGGAGGCTGACACAGGGCCATTTTTCAGGAAAGTCCATGAAACACGTCGAATTTCTCCCGCGACCTACGTAGATTCGCCCGCTTTTTAGAGAAAAGCGAAACTCCATTTGCCCTCCAACTTGCGCGGAAAGGGTTGGAAATCGGGATTTTCTACCGCCGGTCGCACCGGGCGATTAAGTCAGCACCCACAGCGATAATTATGTCGACGAAACGGTATCGCTGCGCCCCACCGGCAAATTTCCTCTTGACCATCTTGCTGGGAGCAAGAGCCATCTTCAAAAAGAAAGGGGAATGAACATGAACATCAGAATTAGGAATATCGCATTCGGTGCTGCACTGTTGCTGTCGGCCGTGTCGATCGCCGCTCAGGCAGAGGAAGTCGCCGAGAACCTTAAGGGGACCGGCGAGGTCGTCATCACATCTGGCGGCGGAACCTGGGAGGCCGCTCAAAAGAAAGCCTTCTTCGATCCGTTCACGCGCGACACGGGCATCAAGGTCGTACTGGTTCCCGAAGATCATGCGAAGCTGTTGGCGTCGATCAAGCTCGGCCAGCCCGAAGCCGACATCACCGGAATTCCTGGCGGAGCGCTCAAGGGCTGGATCAACAAAGAGGCAGTCGAGGAGATCGACTACAGCTTCTTTGCCGACAACACCTTGGCAGGCATGCCCGAGCGGATGAAGAACAAGCATGGTGTTGGCGCCCTTGTCTCATCCGCAGTCGTCGCCTTCAACACCAGCAAGTTCCCGGATGCCAGCAAGCAGCCAAAGAACTGGGTGGACTTCTATAACGTGAAGGATTTCCCGGGTAAGCGCGCTCTGCCGAAATGCGAAAAGATGTTGGATGGTGCGCTGCTCGAAGGCGCCCTGATGGGAGATGGCGTTTCGCCTGACAAGCTCTATCCTCTCGATCTGGACCGCGGGTTCAAGAAACTTGCCGAGATGAAGCCCAATGTGGGTCGCTGGTGGGTCGCCGGCGCCGACGCTCCCCAGAGCCTGATCAGTGGTGAGGTTGACATCGCGGCAGCCTATAACGGCCGCATTTTCAAAGCGAAACAGGAGGGCGCGCCGGTGGAGCTCTCCTGGGATCAATCCCTTTTGCAGCTCGACTTGTGGGTGATCACAAAGAATCGAGGGCGTGCTCAACATCGCTCGCATCCTCGGTATCAACGACACGCCGGGATCTTCGTTCCGACATGCCCGAGTGCCCTGCGATGACTATCGTTGGGTTCATTGCCCTATGGACGGGGATTTCCACGCTGAAGTCGAGCCGGGTATCGGGTGAAAAAGGGGCAGCGCCTTGGTACGCTTCGAAGCTTCTTTGGCGACACGTTAGCAGAGATCAAAGCTCCGGCGGACGGGCATCTACTTTGGCGTATCACGCACCCTTCGATCCCAAAGGGAGAGCCGGTGCTCGCAATAGCCGTTGAGGAGCAGACGCGGCCCTGATCGAGGCCGACCGAAGATCCTCCATTCGGCATCTACGGTGCTGGGAGGAAGAGCCATCCTAAAAAGAAAGGGGAATGAAACTATGAACACCACAGGAACCGCGAAGTCGTCATCACATCTGGCGGAGGGACCTGGGAGGCAGCCAAAAGAAGGCCTTCTTCGATCTGTTCTCGCGTGATACCGGCATCGAGGGTAAGCGGCAAGGAGACCCCATCTAGCGGCGGTGGCGACGCATCCGGAATTGCAGACAGGCAACCAACTTCACGAACTGTGAGCTTCTATGTCTGCGCCTAGTCTCGAGGCCTTTCTCGCGTGCATGCCCAACCGGCGGCGCATCCAGAGCAAGGCGGGCGCGCGGGACTGGACCCTCCAGCGCAACCTCTTGACCCCAACCTATGGACGGAGACATTCCGCACGCCGACCTGGACGGACTACGCTCGCCTGAAACATCGGCCCTCGGCGGCAGATCAAGAGCTCGGCGACCGGCTTGCCGCGCTGCATGACGGGGCCGTCGCCCCTCAGACCGTGCTGGCGATCGAGCACCCGACAACCCGGTCTCGCGCTCGTAACCAGCCGATAACCCGCGTCTCGCGGCCCTGAGGAGCGCTGGAGATGGGACAGAAAATCGAACATCAGCAATGTTTGCACCCGGTGTGCAGCAGCACTTTTCCTGAAGCATCGACGATCGGTCGTCATCAACGTCGACCCGAACAAGCTCCCGACCTGCGCTTGGCGTCAACCCCAGCGGCGCAGCCGGCTGCCGCTGCACCTGTTGCAATCGCAGCCGCTTTTCCTTCGCTTTGCAATGGAGTGTGTGCCGCTGTCCGGCCACTGGCGCTAAAGCCTGTTGGGCTTCGCCAGGACATTACCCACGGCGGCGTTGACGTTCGGGATCTGCGCAGCACCAAGGGCCACCGTCGGTTTCCTCGTAGAATCCCAGGAACACTGAGCCGATTTCTCTTTCGCCCAGCCTCCCAGGGCCGCGTGGCTGTCGTCGGAGGTGTTCCGGCCGCAGCCACTTTTTCCGTCCTTTTTGCAGTGCTTCATAACAGCGTTTCCTCCGCCCAACCTCCCAAGGCGGCTTGGCTGTCGTCGGGCATGTCCCGGCGGCAGCCATCTCATTCCCGGCCAGGTTTGACACGCATCTCTTCGAAAAGACGGAGGCGTGACGTGAAGGCGGCAACGGTCTCCACAACCTCACCGCCCGGCGCACGGCTTTGCGCCGTAGCGCTCGATGGCTCCTTGAGTGTTCAGGACGATGCCCACCTCAACCGAGAGCAAGCGATCGCGATCTTGGGGCGCCGCGGCATCCACAATGAGGCTGCCGAGTTGTTGCAGGCCCGTCTCTCCTCGACGGTCACCGTCGATATCGACACCGCGCGCCGCCTGTTCACCTTGATCCATGTGCTGCTCATGCGAAGCCGGGAGCACGGCGGACAAATCCGGAGGCTGGCATGACGATTGGCAAGAACCTCCACCCGCAGCGGTGCCATGTCATGGCGGTCTCATAAATTGAACGAGTAAGAAACAGAGCACTAAGGCAATGACCGCGGCGACCGAAGACGACAAGTCAGGACTACTGGCACCCCTGGAGAACCCGACGTTCCGGTCGGTCTTCCTCGCCTCGCAGCTCTCGAGCCTCGGATGGCTGATGCAGACAGTGGCGCTCAGCTGGCTGATGGTGACGATCGCCACGTCGGACGTGATGGTGGCGCTTGTTCAAGCCGCCTCGACCTTGCCGACCTTCTTCCTGGCAATTGTCGTCGGCGCGATGGCAGACAACTACAACCGCCGCATCGTCATGATCATCGGCCGAAGCCTCATGATGGCGGCGTCTGCCATGCTGGTGGTGCTCATGGCGCTCGGCATTACCAATCCCTGGATCATTCTTGCCTTCAGCTTTCTCGATGGCTGCGGTATCGCGCTGGCGGATCCGGCCTGGCGCGCCTCCCTTGGCGATATGCTCGAGCGCCGCCATCTGCCGTCTGCCGTGACACTCCTCAACGTCGGCTTCAACACGGTGCGCAGTGTCGGTCCGGCCCTTGGCGGTTTAATCGTCGCCGCCTTCGGACCGCTCGTCACGTTCGCGCTGACGACGCTCAGCTTTGTCGCTCCGTTGACTGCCCTGTGGCGCAACAAATGGAAGGTGCCATGCTCATCCCTTCCCCGCGAAGAGCTGATGACCGCGATCTATGACGGCCTGCGCTTCACCGCCATATCCGCGGAAATCAAGACGACCACCGCCCGCGGCACCCTATTCGGACTAGCAAGCACGTCGATCCTGGCGCTGCTGCCGCTGGTCGCCCGTGGCCAGTTGAAGGCGGGCCCGGTTGCCTACGGCATCCTGATGGCCGGCTTCGGCGCCGGCGCGCTTGTTGCCGGGCTCACGAACCCTCGCCTCAGGCGTACGTTGACCCAGGAACGCATGTTCGTATTCGCCTGCATCGCCTGCGCGGCATGTGCGTTGGCGCTGGCGCTGACCGCCTCGCTCGCCACCGCAACGGCCTCCCTGGCGTTTGGCGGCGCCGGCTGGGTGACCGCATGGTCGGGATTGGGTGTGAACGTGCAACTGGCAAGCCCACGCTGGGTGGTGGGACGCACCATCTCGATCTACAGCGCCTTCACCTATGGCGGCATTGCCGCCGGCAGCTGGCTCTGGGGCAGCGTCGCCGAGAATCATTCTCTCTCCTGGGCGCTGGGATGCTCTGCCGGCGCGACAATCCTGGTGGCCGCCTTGGGGTTCAAACTGCCGATCAGCAATCGTTTTGAATCGGAACTCGAACCTTCCGGTTCATTCGATGCGCCGGCGGTTGCCCTTGATCTCAAGCCACGAAGCGGGCCGATGCTGATCACCACCGAATATTCCATCTCGGACGACAACGCCGATCTGTTTCTCGACGTCATGCGCCGACGCCGGCATGTGCAAAGCCGTGTCGGCGCCCGGCAATGGACGCTGACGCGCGACGTTCGCGAGCCCTCGCGGTGGCTCGAGACGTATAGGACCCCGACCTGGATGGACTATCACCGGCTTCATCACCGCCTGACCGCGGCCGACAAGCAGCTGGATGAAGAACTACTCGAACTAACACCGCAGGGCCATCCGCCGAGAACGACCATTCGCGTGCGGCAGCGGATGAGATCGTAGCTGTTGTGGAAAATGGCGGGGGAGCCGCAGAGGCAACCGGGGAAGGCAAGATAAGAGGTCGCACATCGCGGCTCGGTCCGTCGGTTGTTTTGATTGGGTTTTCTGGCCATCTGCGCACATCGTCTTCCGAAAGCGCGATGTGCGGGCATTCGAATTCACGTTGTCGTTCGAGGAAATCCGCACCTCGCAGGGAAAATCCGGATGAATGGGGATGACGACTTTCGTGTCCGGCCCGGCCGTATTCGATTATCCAGAAGTCAGCGGGCAAAACCCTTCATCGCCCAGGCGCTCGCGGCGATGGAGAAGGCCGGCGGACGTGTTTCGTGCTCCGGCAGGATCGGCAGGGCCAAAGGCCGAGCCCCAGCTTCGCGCGCGGACGGGTCGCCAGCATCCGCGCCAATCGCCTGATCACCAGCCGTACGCGGCTTTGTACCGTCAAGGCGCTGGGTCGTGTGTAACAAGGGGAAGCCGGCGCCTCTTTCCCGCCATCTCGACTATCTCCGCCGCGACGGCGTCACCCGGGACGGTGAGAAGGCGCGCCTCTTCGGCCCCGACAGTGTCAGTGTCGACGCCAAGGAATTCGCGGAACGCTCAGAGGACGACCGGCACCACTTCCGTTTCATCGTCTCGCCGGAAGACGCCGTCGACCTGGAGGATCTCAAACGCTTCACCCGCGAGCTGATGCGCCAGGCCGAGAAGGACCTCGGAACAAAGCTCGATTGGGTCGGCGTCGATCACTGGAACACCGACAACCCACATGTCCATGTCATTCTGCGCGGCCGCACCGACGATGGGCAGGACCTCGTTATCGACCGCGACTATATCCTTTCGGGACTGCGCGACCGCGCTCAGGACCTCGTCACGCAGGAGCTGGGACCACGGACCGAGCGCGACATCGTCCGCTCGCTTGAACGCCAGATCGAGGCGGACCGCTGGACCGCGCTCGATCGCCAGCTTTCTGCCGATGCCGGTCGAAACGGCGTCATCGACGTCGCGCCATCGCTCGACCGGCAACCGGATGCCTATCTCATCCAGAAGGTCGGACGCCTGCGATATCTCGAACGTCTCGGCCTTGCCCAGTCGGTAGGCGGTGGCCAGTGGATCCTCAGCGATGAGGCGGAAAGAAGGTTGAGGGCCCTTGGGCTGCGCGGTGACATCATCAAGCGGATGCACGAGGCGCTGACCGGGCAGGGGATCGAACGCGCCGCGGCCGATTATGTGACCGCCACGGGGCGTCACGAAAACGCAAGTCGTTGGCCAGCTGGTTGAACGGGGCCATGATGACGAACTCAAGGGGACCGCTTTTGCCGTGGTCGACGGCATCGATGGCCGCGTCCATCACATCCGCTTTCCCGATCTCGACGCGACGGGCGACAGTGCGCCTGGATCGATCGTCGAGCTGCGTGTGTTCGAAGACGCGAGCGGCGAGGGCAGGGCAGCCCTCGCCGTCCGCTCTGATCTCACGCTCGACGCGCAGATCAAGGCTGATGGGGCGACCTGGCTGGACCGGCGGCTGATCGGGGGAGACATGCGCGACCTCGGCGCCGGCTTCGGGCTCGAGGTGCGACAGGCGATGGAGGACCGGACGGAGCATCTGATCGAGGAAGGTGTGGCTCGACGCGAAGCGGGTAAGGTCATCTTCGCCCGCAATCTACTCGCCACACTGCGAGACCGGGAGGTCGATGCGCTCGGTGACAAGCTTCCCGGGAAATGAACCTGCCGTTCCAGAAGGCGGGGCAGGGCGACTATGTGGCCGGAACCGATCGCCAGCGCTTCGCACTTGCCTCCGGTAGTTTCACCATAGTCGACGACGGCCTGGGCTTCAAGCTCGTGCCCTGGACGCCGTCCATGGAAAAGCATCTGGGCCAACATGTCTCTGGCGTGGCTCGCGCCGATGGCGGCGTAGACTGGAGTTTTGGCCGCAAGCGCGGCCTCGGTCTCTGACCGCGGCGTGCAAGTATTTTTGCGATTGGCTTCGCTCGCCTGCGAAAGCCGTTTTGCGCGCGCGTTGCAACACCCTCTGTCTTGGGTTTCCACTGCCAGCCTCGTCGTCAAAAGGGAAACCGTTTACTTGCCGGCCACGCGCGTCCTCTGGAGTCAGATCCTCGTCGTCCTCCTGATCGTGTTCACCATGGTCTGGGCCGCGACGCAATGGACAGCATGGCGTCTCGGTTTCCAGCCGCAGCTCGGATCGCCCTGGTTCGAGCTCGCCGGCCTGCCGATCTATCCGCCGCCGGCACTTTTCTGGTGGTGGTATTTCTATGACGCCTATGCGCCGCACCTGTTCTTGGAAGGTGGCGCCATTGCCGCCTCCGGCGGGCTGATCGCGATCGCCGCCGCGATCGCCATGTCGATCTGGCGGGCGCGCGAGCCCAAGGACGTCCATACCTACGGCTCTGCCCGCTGGGCCGAGCGCGAGGAGGTCGAAAAGGCAGGGCTGCTCGGCGATGATGGCGTCGTGCTCGGCCGCTATGACGAGGTCTATCTCCGCCATGACGGCGCGGAACACGTCCTCTGTTTCGCCCCGACGCGCTCGGGCAAGGGCGTCGGTCTCGTCGTGCCGACTCTGCTCACCTGCCCGGGCTCGGCCATCGTCCATGACATCAAGGGCGAAAACTGGGAGCTGACCGCCGGCTTCCGGGCGCGACACGGCCGGGTGCTGCTCTTCGATCCGACCAATCCGAACTCGGCCGCCTACAATCCGCTGCTGGAGGTGCGGAAGGGCGAATGGGAAGTGCGGGACGTCCAGAATGTCGCTGACGTCCTGGTCGATCCCGAAGGATCTCTGGAAAAGCGGAACCACTGGGAGAAGACCTCCCACTCGCTTCTGGTCGGCGCGATCCTGCATGTGCCTCGGCGAGCGTCCGCCGTCGGCGGATGATTGGTCGAATGCGGTCCCATTGGCAGTGAACGATCGCACGAAAGAACGCGCGCTCGGTGTCGCAGGCGTTGATACGAGCAACGTCGAGGGAACTGACGACGAGGCGAACGCTGGTCTGCGGCGCGAGCCCGGGATCGAAGCACACAAGGATATCGCGCCCGCCCCGGTAATGGCGTCCTTCAACGAATTCGATCCGAATGCGGACGAACCCGAGCGGAATGTTCTCTCGGCGCGGGCTCTGAAGCGGCGCATGAGACAGGTCGCGCGTCAGGCCTCCATGGGTCCCAATAACGGCGTGGAGCTTTGAGATGGTGGTCAGCTCGGAGAAAAAACAGCGACTTTCGGTATACCTGGAGCCTGATCTGAAGCGGCGCCTCGCTGACTTTGCTCAGCGACGCGAGCAATCGGCTTCGCTGATTGCCGAGGCTGCCATCGGGTCCTTCCTTTCGCCAGATGCGGATGAGCGGAAGGAAGCGGCCCTCGTCAAACGCCTCGACCGGCTGGACCGGTGTCTTCAGCGGATGGAACGAGATCTGGAAATCACCAACGAAACTCTCGCACTGTTTATCCGCTGCTGGCTGAACTCAATCGTTCCCCCGCCGGAATAAGCACAGGCGGCGGCTCGCGCGAAAGGGGCTGAGCGTTATGACCAGTTCATCTCCGCTCTGTCACAGAGCACAAAGCTGCGACAGGAACTGACTGAAGAGACCGAGTATAGCTAGTGCCCATCCATAAACAGCAAGTATTTGGAATCTGCGGAAAAGCGCGCGTTTTGTGCGGGCAAGGCCCGGCGGCTTTGGGTACACTTTAGCATCAAGCCTCTGATTCTAAAGACAAACCCGCAGCCGCCGGAGCCGACAATGCGCCAAGAACGCACCGTCCAGGGCAGCATATTCGATCTTTTCGCCGAGCACGAGATCGGTCGCGAGTTGGAGGCGATGTCGCAGTGGCTGGACGCCCATCGCGATCTTTTGAATTTGGTGACGTCCGATCTGCGCCGACAGGGGGTCACGGAGACCGGCCGGCAGGGTTTGCCGTCGGAGGCGGTGCTGCGCTGTGCTCTTCTCAAACAGTACCGCCAGTTGAGCTACGAGGAGTTGGCGTTTCATCTGGAAGATTCCGCCTCGTTCCGGGCCTTTGCCCGGCTGCCATGGGGATGGAGCCCGAAAAAGTCGCTCTTGCACAAGACGATCAGCGCGATCCGGGCGGACACCTGGGAAGCGGTCAACAAAATGCTGCTGGCCAGCGCCCGGCAAGAAAGGTTGGAAAGCGGCAAGGTCGTGCGTGTGGACAGCACCGTCACGGCGGCGCTGATCCACGAACCAAGCGACAGCAGTCTTTTGTGGGACTGCGTGCGGGTGATGGTTCGTCTTCTGCAGCAGGCGGATTCGCTGGGCAGCACCATCCCCTGGCACGATCACTGCCGCGCGGCGAAGAAGCGGGCTCGGGTGATCGAGTATACCCGCGGCCGCCCGAAACGGCTTCAGCACTACCGCGCTCTGCTCAGGATCGCCCGGAACACCCTGGATTATCTGCAGCAGGCGGCGGCACAGTTGCCGCTGACGGCGGGTCCGGCGGGCAAACTCTGGCAGGCCCAGCTTCGCCACTATCAGCCACTGATCACGCAGATCATCGCCCAGACCGAGCGGCGGGTGCTGGCCGGCGAAGCGGTGCCGGCCGGCGAGAAGCTTGTCAGCCTGTTCGAACCGCATGCCGACATCATCGTCAAGGGCAGCCGCGACGTCGATTACGGACACAAGCTCAATCTGACCACCGGCAGGAGCGGACTGATCCTCGATCTCGTCATCGAAGCCGGCAATCCAGCCGACAGCGAGCGGCTCTTGCCCTTACTGGAGCGCCACATCGCCTTCTATGGCGAGGCGCCGCGGCAGGCGGCCGCCGACGGCGGCTATGCAAGCCGTGAAAACCTGCGCCAGGCCAAGGCCTGGGGTGTACGCGACATGGCCTTCCATAAGAAGAGCGGCCTCAGGATCGAAGACATGGTCAGGAGCCGCTGGGTGTATCGAAAGCTCAGAAACTTCCGGGCCGGCATCGAGGCCGGCATCTCCTGCCTGAAGCGGACCTGGCCCGCTGCACCTGGGCTCGACCACTTGAGACCTACGTCTGGTCCTCGGTGGTCGCCTACAATCTCGCCCTCTTCGCCCGCCTCAGGCCGACCTGACGTCGGTCACCGCGCCGCGTTCAGAGAGCAGGCCGCGAGCACCGGCCGATGCCCCACGACCCTATCGCCGGCAAATCGCCCTTCGACCACAACCTGCAAGCCCTGTGCCATCACGCCTCCCGAAAAAAGACCGCTTCAGCGAGCAAAGCTAAAACCCTGAAAAAACAGGCGTTTATGGACGGGCACTAGTCTAAGGCCTGTTGAGATTTACCTGGAGTTTATGACGGCTGCTGCGAGATGGATGATGGCGTTGAAGCTTTGGTCGGTTTTGTCTGCGCGCATGGCGATGCGCTTGAACTCCTTGAGCTTGCAGAAGAAGTTCTCGATGAGATGACGCCATTTGTACATCTCCGCTTCGCACGGCAGTGGTTTGGCGCGGCGCGGATGCTGGGAGACGACAATCCTGGCGCCACGATCGTTGAGGTCGGCGATGATGGTGTTGCTGTCGAAGGCCTTGTCGGCGATCAGCGCGCCGAAAGCGACGCCGTCGATGAGCGGCGACACGCCGACGGTATCGTAGCGATGGCCGGGCATCAGGACGAAGCGGACAAGGTTGCCGAGCGCGTCGGTCAGCGCGAGGATTTTGGTGGTCATGCCGCCCTTGGAACGGCCTATGGCCTGGCTCTGAGTCCCCCTCATATGATCAGTTGAAGGTCAAGAGGGTGGCGTCACCACTTTTGCAGGCCTTTCTATCGTCGACGGTATCCAGTTGCGCCCATTCCCAGTACTGGCAGGTCATGCCTCACCTGTACCACCTCATATCCGGTCGCCGCTCGGAGACGGCTGCACCATAATCCCGCATTCGGGGTGGGCTCAGGAGAACGGAACCATTCTTTTGAGCGGCAATTGAAGCCAGGGGGGCTTCGGTCCGTTCGCCTGGATCCGTTAGGGCTGCTCAGGCCCCGAGGATTGGGTTGATGTTAAGGGATGTGCTCAGGCCTTGGTCATAACGGCTCCCTCGATCACGACGCCGCTGGTCGCATACTTCCACAAGGCTACGAGCAGTTTGCGCGCCAGCGCGACGATCGCAACCTTCTTGCCACGCCCGCCGCTGTGGCTGACTCGTTCATGGAACCAGCGCGCCAAGGCTGAGGCTGGCTGATAGCGCAGCCAGAGCCATGCCAGTTGGATCATCATCGTACGCAGCCTCCGAACTGGCGGAACCGCGCCCCTCGCAAGTCAGGACGTTCGCAACCTCCGCGCCAATGCCCTTGATGGTCTTGAGTATTGCCTGCGGCGCGGTACCATCCACCTCGGCACACTGGGCATCGCGCTCGGCCTCGACGGCTTTGATCTGCTCGTTCACCAATTCGAACCGATCGAGCTCACGACCGGTGGATCCAGAAACCATCGAGCCCCGCTTCCTGAATGACAACCACGGGATAGAGCCGGCCCTCCCGTGCCTCTGTCTTCTCGCGCAAGAGGTTCAAGCATGCCAGCAACGCAGGCAAGTCGCCGCCGGGTACCGAATGACGCGACATCTTCTCGCTGCCAGGCGATAGCGACGTCACTAGCCAGATCGACTTCGACAGTTCCAACGAAACGAAAATTGCGCCAAGATCAACCCGGATAGCGGCAGGTGGCGAAGCTGGTTCTGCTGTCATGGCAAGTCCCTTCAGAGTGGTTGGTAGCAAACCGACTCTGATCTCCATCAGGCCGCTGTCCACTACTCATCATGGGATCTTTTGCGCCCTGGCCGTGGCGGTTGACGCTGGTGGCGTCGACTATGGCGTATTCCATGTCGGGCTCGTCTGAGCAGGCTTCGAAAAGCCGCACGAAAACATCGGCTTTGACCCAATCACGGTATCGCTTAAAGACGGTGTTCCAGTTGCCGAAGAAGGCGGGAAGGTCACGCCACGGACTGCCGGTGCGCACCACCCACAGCACCGCTTCGATGGACCGTCGGTTATCGCTGCCGCTTCGCCCGGGATCCGTCGGTTTGCCCAGGCAGTGCGGCTCCATCTTCGCCCATTGGGCGTCAGTCAATACGAATCGTTCCATTCGAAGCTTGAACCATAAACAAGCCCCGGCGGGAATCCTGAATCTCAACAGGCCTTAATGCAGGCCGGCTGCGAGTGGCAGAGCAGCATCAAAAATCTCTAGAGCGCGTATGGCTGAAAACTCTTGAGTCACGCGCGAAGGCAGCTTCCCTCTTGACGTTACTCGCGCCTTACAATACTGAATATTAGATTGCAATTTTGTGAATTGGGTAGCGCTCACGGCGACGCCACCCGCGAACATTCGAAAGCAGCTGTTCCATGAGCAGCTGTGGTCTTTCGAAGAGCCGTCAAGCAAGAAAGGGGAACTTGAAATGCCAATGAATCGTCGAGAAATGCTCAAGGGTGCCGTAGGTTCTTCCATCGCGATTGCCGGAATGAGCTGGCTCAGTCTGCCGGCGACTGCGCAGTCGGCGCGGTCGCAGGTCACACTGACTTGGGTCAGCACGTCTTCGTACCGGGACATGAATCCTGCATCGACCGGTGGTGTCGAAATTCAGGTGCTTGGCAATGTCTACGAGACCCTCCTCTTTTATAAGGACGGTAAGGTGCTGCCGAAACTCGCAACCTCTTGGGAGGGCACGGACGGCGGCAAGACCTGGACTGTAAGTTTGCGAAAAGGCGTGAAGTTTCACGACGGTTCGCCGCTGAATTCAGCCGCCGTCAAGCGATCGTTTGAATATACGCGTGACCTCGGGAAAACCGCGGGCTATGCACTAGCTGGTCTGGAAAGTGTCGAGACGCCGGACGAACACGCCGTCATTTTCCACTTCAAGGATCCCGTCGCCTTCGACCTCGTGGCCGCCGGTCAATCTGGCGCATTCGTGATGGGGCTGGCAGCCATTGATCATGGCGACGAGTGGTTGACCCAAGGAAACGCCATTGGCACCGGCCCCTACAAGCTTGCCCAGTTTCAGCAGGGGAAGATGGCCGTACTCCAGAAGTTCGATGATTATTGGGGTGGCTGGGAAAGCGGTCAGGTGGACCGGGTTCTTCACCCCTACGTGGCTGAGGTGTCGACCCGCGTCCAAATGATCCGCTCCGGCGATGCGGATATTTCTCGTATTCCTGCTTCGCAGATGGAGGGCAGCGCCGCTCAGCTCGATGTTTCAGTTACAAACACTCCAAGCTGGCTCAATCAGCTCTTTATGATCAACACTCAGAAATATCCAACAGACAACCTGAAATTCCGGCAGGCACTGCTGCATCTTTGGGATCACGACTCCGTGATAAAGGATATCTTCCATGGTGCTGCAGGAAAGCCGGTGGGACCCTTACCTTCGACGCTCTGGGGGCATGGTACATACGACCTAGGCACGTTCGACCCGGAAAAGGCGCTGATGCTCCTGGAGGAGTCAGGTATTCCCAGGAAAGACTGGAAAATCAAGGCGATGTTCTCAGCCTTTAGTCAGGAGGCCGTCGATGCGATAGAACTCTTCCGGGCCAACGCCTCGGCGGTCGGACTGGAGGTCGAACTTGAGCTTCACAACGAGGGCAGCACCTACATGAGCAAAGCTAGGTCTCCGGAAACCGCCGGTCACCTGAACTCGATGACTTGGTGGCCTGCCTATCCGACTCCATCGGACTTTTTGGCGCTGGCATTCCGTACCGAGAAGAAGCCCACCTGGAATCTTTCCTATTACTATGATGAGGATTTCGATCGATTGGTCGACCAAGCTCTTAAACTGGAAGCTGTCGACAAAGACGCTGCTGCAAACGCATATATCGCGGCTCAGGACCGTCTAATGAAGAACGCCGTCGCGATTTTCTATGCCGACGTAAACCGGGTCAACGCCTATTCCTCCGATATCAAGGGGATGGAGGACGCCAACAACCCCGCCTACGAATGGCTCTCCATCTACAGCCTTCGCAGATAGTCGCTGATTGTCTTCGCAAAAATCGGGAGGAAATGATGCGCCTGAAGTCATTGGCTCAGCGACTATTCATGCTCATAGGGATCGTAGTGGGTGTTATCTCCATTATGTTCCTGCTGAGCCGTGTGCTCGCTGTCTCTCCAGCAGAATTGATGCTTGGCGGCCGGCCTACGCCGGAGATGGTCGCAAAGGTAAACGCCGAGCTCGGCCTCGATAAGCCACTCGTCTTTCAGTATGTGCACTTCATCGGGGATATACTGCGCGCTGACTTCGGCGACAGCCTGCTTACCAGACGGCCTGTGCTACTGGAGGTTCGTGAGCGGTTCGGTGCAACCTTCGAACTAACCACTCTGGCAACAATGCTCGTCATGCTGATCGGTATACCGATCGGAGTTCTGTCTGCGGTACGCCAGAACTCAATGATCGATAACATCGTGCGGACGGTTTCGGTTGCTGGAGTGGCAATGCCCTCCTTCATTCTGGCGATGTCGCTCCAACTCCTCTTCTACGGAACACTCGGATGGCTGCCCCTCCAAGGGCGGGTGGATCCGTTGATTCTTCTGGACGACCCGATCCAGCCCATCACCGGCCTGTACCTCGTCGATTCTCTGATCACCGGGAATTGGGCAGGCTTTTCGAGCGCTCTCAGGCACATCGCGCTGCCTTTGCTCACCCTTACCATCCTACTTCTGGCCACTGTGACGCGGATCACACGCAACATGATGGTTGAAGTCTTAAAGGAGGAATATATCCGAACGGCATTTGCCTATGGGCTACCGAATTCCGTCATCTATTATCGATATGCACTGAAAGCAACCCTCATACCGATCCTGACGGTCGTCGGCATGACGTACGGGCTGCTTCTGGGGGGGGCGGTTGTGGTCGAGTCTGTCTTTGACTGGCCAGGTCTGGGTGCCTTTGTGGTTTCATCGATCGTGCAGAACGACTATCCCGCCTCCCTCGGGGCCACACTTCTACTTGCTGGCATGTATCTCTTGGTCAATCTAATTGTCGACCTTTTGTATGCTGTCGTAGATCCGCGGCTGAGAACAGCGTAATGGAGATGATGATGGCAACTGATGTCATTGTACGGCCCGGCCGGATGATCCGGGCCCGAGCCTACATCGCAAAACACCAGCTGTTCGTACTTGGTGCCGCGATTCTGGTGATCGTGATTTGTAGTGTTGGATTGGCCTCCTGGGTTACGCCTCATTCGCCGAGCGAGATCGTCATGTCGGAGCGACTTGCCCCGCCCAGCGCAGAACACCTGATGGGGACGGATCGTTTTGGCAGGGATATCTTCGCCAGAGTCCTTTATGGTGGAAGGCTATCGCTGCTCGTTGGCCTAAGCGTTGTTCTTCTCTCTTTGGCTATAGGTGCTCCGCTCGGACTTGTTGCCGGATATTTCGGCGGCAAGACTGACCTACTCTTGATGCGCGTCTCGGACGTTTTCATGGCCTTTCCGCCGATGCTGCTGCCAATCGCAATTACCGCTACGCTGGGTCCGAGTCTTTGGAGCGCCATAATTGCGCTCGGCGTCTCCTGGTTTCCCGGGACTGCGCGCGT